>JBBKXP010000437.1:0-2652 GCA_037969545.1 Paracoccaceae bacterium
CGCGAGAGCATTCAAGATTTCATTGAACTGGGGGTCCGGTTCACGCAAACCGGACCATGCCAAAATGATATCGGTGGTAGCGCGGGGCGTTGATATCGGAACGGTTACGAGCGGTTTTCCATCATAGCTGGTGTCGCTTGGTGGGTGCGAGTAACTGATGCCGAGCGCTACACCATGCGCGGCAAGCGAACGCATCATCTCAAGCGACCTTGCCCGTTCCTTTACTATTGGCGACAACCGCATTTCCTCAAAGAGGTTCCGCATAAATTCCTCAGACAAATCCTCAGTGAAAAGGATCATTGGATAGTTGACCAATTCTTCGAGTTCAACTGAAGCTTTTCCTGCCAGGGGGTGATCAGTCGCAAGAAACGCAACGGGCGCAACGGTTTTGATCTTCCGGCGTTCGAAATTCCCCTCGAACCCGATGTCATAGGAAATAGCGATGTCTGCACGGCCTTCAGTAAGGTCTGCTGCGAGTTCGGTAAAACGACCCTCCCGGCCTTTGAACGTTATCGCCGGAAAATCGATACTCAACCTCTCCAATGCAGGCGCAAGATGCCACGGCGCAATGTCTTCAAAGCATCCCAGCACAAACGGAGGCGCCGCATCGGGCCCTTGCTCAATCTTAGCGGCCAGTTGAAGCAGATCACGCGCCTTTGCTACAATATTGTAGCCAAACGGCGTGATCTTGATTGGCGCCCCTTTGCGCCGAACAAAGACGGATGTACCGAGCCGCTGCTCAACACGTGTGATGGCAACAGATAGTGAAGGTTGCGATACATGAAGGCGGGTTGCTGCATCCGTCAGACTACAGGTGTCGGCGACAGCTACGATGTATTCATACTGGCGGAGTGTAAGGTATAGCATAAGACTAATAATATCATCATCAAACATTATTGGTAGCTATAAATGATTGACGCTATGCTGCTCCCAACACGGAGGATTTAGCGATGCACCCACTTATCACACGAGAGAATATTGACACATTTCAGCGCGATGGCGTCGTGCTGATCAGGGGATTGTTCAGAGACCTTGTCGACACGATCCGAGCCGGGATTGAGCAAAATATGGCAGAGCCCGGACCCTATGCCGCCGAGAATCTGAAGGAAGGCGAAGGCGGGCGGTTCTTCGATGATTATTGCAACTGGACCCGCATTTCCGAGTTTGAGGAGGTCATCCGTAACTCAGCCGCCGCGGAAGTCGCGGCTGATCTGATGAAATCGAACCGGGTGCAGGTCTTTCACGATCATGTGCTGGTCAAAGAGCCCGGAACCTCCAAACCGACGCCGTGGCATCAAGACGGGCCATACTACTTCGTTGATGGTATCCAGAACGTGAGTTTCTGGTCGCCAATGGATTCGGTCAAAGGTGCCAGCTTGCGTTGTGTGGCGGGCAGCCACGCTTGGGAAAAACCCGTGCTGCCAACTCGTTGGCTCTCGGAAACCAGCTTCTACCCGGATGAAGAAAAATATATGCCTGTGCCCGACCCGGATGCGGAAGGCATGGACATCAGGGAATGGGAAATGTTGCCCGGAGACGCCGTCGCTTTCAACTATGGCACATTGCATGGCGCGCGCGGCAATATCAGTGATTTACGTCGCCGCGCATTTTCGCTCCGCTTGGTCGGAGACGACGCCCGATATGTTGAGCGCGCGGGACCGACCTCCCCACCATTCCCCGATCATGGCATGGAGCCCGGACAGCCACTACGCGAAGATTGGTTTCCGGTTATCTACCACCGCTGATTCTGGTAGAAAGGGCAGCTTCGTGATTGCTCTTCGATCGAAGGAGTTGTCAGCAAATGGTCTGATACCAGTCATTGGAGATGATAAGGTGAACGGCACCAATCTCCGCACAGCGCCCCCCAACCGTCCGCTGCCTCTCAAGTTCCGGGCCTAGTGCGCCCCGCCCAACTGGCCCAGCCGGACGCTGTAATCGACGGCGATCTCGTAATCGGGGTCGTCGTCGCTGTCGATCATCAGCTGGCCCGCGCGGCTCAGAAGCCGGTGGCAATCGCGGCTGAGGTGGCGCAGTTGCAGCGCCTTGCCCTGGGCCTCGTATTTCGCCGCCATCGCCTCGATCGCGGTCAGCGCGGACTGGTCGGCGACCCGGCTGTCGGCGAAATCGACGATGATCAGGTCGGGGTCGTCCTCGGGGTGGAAAAGCTCGGTGAAACCGGCGCTTGAGCCGAAGAACAGCGGGCCCTGGATGCGGTAGACCTTGGCGCCTTCGGGCGTGATCTCGGTATGGGCATGGATGCGTTTGGCATTGGTCCAGGCGTAGGCCAGCGCCGAGACGATGACGCCGACCACGACTGCGGTGGCCAGGTCGAAGCGCACCGTCACCGCGGTGACCAGCACGATGACGAAGGCATCCGTCAGCGGCACACGGGCCAGGATCATCAGCGATTGCCAGGCGAAGGTGCCGATCACCACCATGAACATCACGCCGACGAGGGCGGCGAGCGGGATCTGCTCGATCGCCGGGCTGGCGAAGAGGATGAAGGTCAGAAGGAACAGTGCCGACGAGATGCCCGACAGCCGCATCCGGCCGCCCGATTTCACGTTGATCATCGACTGGCCGATCATCGCGCAGCCGCCCATGCCGCCGAAGAAGCCGGTGACAACGTTGGCGACACCCTGCCCCCAGGCC
>JBBKXP010000438.1:0-4259 GCA_037969545.1 Paracoccaceae bacterium
GCTGAAGAACGATCCCCGTATCACACCAATTGGCAGGTTTCTGCGCAAGACTTCGCTGGATGAACTGCCACAGCTGTGGAACGTGATGAACGGTACGATGTCGCTTGTCGGACCTCGTCCTATGACGATTGCGCAGAAAGGCCAGAACGACGGAAAGGCAAGTTATCAGAATCTTCCGGGTATCACTGGACTATGGCAGATATCGCACCTGCATGACTATGATTGCAAGGATCGCGAACGTCTGGACGACGAGTATTCTAAGCAACAATCACTGTGGACTGATATAAAGATCCTTTGGGCGACGGTTCTTACGGTTCGCCGTCCGCCCAAGTAGAAATCGGGCAAACCACAGGCTCTTCCTCGTCTGGCGCAGTAGACCCATCTTCGATGCTCCACGTATACCGATTTCTGGATGGCCTTATGAATGGCTATGTTCGCTTTGGGGCAACTGCGGTCGTAGTATCCGAATGCTCCAACGGCCGCTTTGTCCGCTCAGCCGCCGTTGCGTCTTGTACTCATCTCGATTTCTGCCTCGGGCGATGTCAAAAATACGCCGGATCCCTCAACGCCGAAACGCTCGTCGCCAGCACCCCGACGCCGCCGGCCAGCATCAGGACCGTCTGGCCGCCTTCGGACCGCACCTCCTGGACGCGCGCATATATGTCGGCCGGTTCCTGCAGGATGATGTCACCGTTGCCATCGTAGTTGACCACTTCAAAGGTATAGAGACCGTTCGCCATCGGCGTGCCGTCGGCGCCCACGCCCGCCCATTGCAGCGCATCTGCCGAAACCGGGATCGGCAGCCGTTGCACCTCGGTACCGAACGCGTTTCTGACCACCACCTCGACCCGGTCGGCATAAGACACCGGGTTGGGCGCGACGGTGATCGGGCTGCCGTTGAAAAATCCGGCGACGGGCGCGCGCGCCTCTTTGCCGACCCACGACGCCATCTGCGCCATCCCGCTGGCCCCCATCTGCAACGACAGTGCGGTCAGCAATTGATTGGTCTTGGCCTGCTGTTCGACGCCCGAAAACGTTGCCAGCTGCACCGCATAATCCGACGAATCAATCGGGTTCAGCGGATCCTGGTTGGTCATCTGAACGGTGAGCATCTTGAGAAACGTATCGAAATCCGAGCTGATGACCCGGCCGGGTCCGGTCTGGCTGACGGCGGTCGGGGCGGTGCCCGGCATGGTCTGGTTGATCTGCATGTTCTGGTCCTTTGTTCAAAGCCGCAAGTCGAGCGTAGATGATCCCGGCATCGCAGCGCGGGTGAGGGTGGCGGCAGGCCGTGCCGCCGTTTCGGTTGGTTCCGCCGCGGCGCCGATCTGGCCGTCGGCTTTTGGTGCATTGCCCGATGGCGCCCCCCGATCCGAACGTTCGCCGATGTCGACGTTCACCTGCCGATAGCCCTGATCTCGGAATTCCTGGGTCAGGGTGTCGATATGTCGTCGCATCAGGTCGGCTGTATCCGGGCGCTCGGCAGTGATGACGATGGTCAGTGTCTGGTCGGTTGTCGTCATCTGCATGCGGACCCGGCCCAACTCCACCGGATCAAGCGCGATGTCGGTGCTGCCATTGCCGGCTTTCGTGACCCCCACGACAAGTTGCGCGGCGATGTGACGGGCGGTGTCGTGCGGCGGCAATACGATGGTAGCGCTGTGCAACGATCGGAACTGGTCAGGCGACCGGGCCCAGTCGGGCGGCCCCGCAGTAAGTCCATCAACGCCAGTCTGAACCCGCGCGTCATTCACATCGGGCGCGGCACCCGGTCTGACCGGGGCAGGGGCCCGACCCCGGTCCGCGCCAGAATTGGCCAGCGTCTGCCGTGTCGTGGCGGTTTGCGCCGGCCCGGTCTGGTCGTCGTCGTATCGCGCAGCGCATGGCGCAACTTGCGGCTTTGCCCCGGCATCGCGCTGGCCGGTATCGGCGGCAGGTGCGATTGCTGACCGCGCGATCGCGGCAATGACCGCTTTCACCTGACCTTCGGGTTGCGCCTGCTGCGCCGCACCATCGTCGTCGGCTGTGGGCGTAATCGTGGCGGTTGCGGGCAAAGTCTGCACCGGGTGAATCTGTGATGTCGGCGCCATCGTTAAATTTACTGGGGCGGCATCTTGGATGACAGGAGTTTTGCCGCTCCGGCTGCCCTTGATGCGGTTGTCCAGGGCGTGACCCCGGCCCGCGATCTGTCCCTGCAACAAGGGTTCATGTGGCACGGTCGGAACCTGTCCGCCAATCGTCTCAACCGGCCACCCGCGCGGCTTCAATGCACTGTCGGCATCGCTGCTTGGGGTTTCGGCAACTGACAGCGCCAAAGCTTCGGCATCTGGCATTTCCGCCGATGCCTGCGCAAAAAAGGCCCGAACCGGCGTTGCTGCGATTGCCAGGACGGAGACTGTCACGGGGGCCTCGCGGCCTTGTTTGACACTATCCTGGCCCGCGTTTTCAGCGAATGCCGCGACGAATGGCAGAGTCTGACCGGTGCTAAAGATCTCCGGACGAATCGCAGCTGCGTCATCCGGCACGGTTTCGTCGTCGGCCTCCGCCGCACCGTCCGTCTCGGTCAGGTCGGGCGCCGGCGCGACACGTCGCAATGGTAGCACCGCGGCGGCATCCGCCCCGGCAAACAACCGGGCAAAGGCAAAGTCCGCGGCTAGCGCTACCGATGACGGCGGCATCGTGGTCGCCTGACTGACAGATGGCCAGGCAAGGATGTCGGGGAGTGTCGGGGTTGGCATCGGTTCTCCGATCGGGGCGTCTTTGCACCGGCAGGCATGAACGGTCAAACTTACCAGTTCTTTACCGTTTCCGCTGCAAGCTGAAAAAAATCTGTCGAATTGGAATCCGCGATGCGCACCGATATGACCCCTGGGCCGACTTTGCCCGGCCCGTCCAACGATGCCCGACTGCGCGAGGTGGCGATGCAGCTCGAGGCGACGTTCCTGTCGGAAATGCTGAAATCGGCCGGGGTTGGCGCGGTCAGCGAAAGTTTTGGCGGCGGCGTCGGCGAGGAACAGTTCGGATCCTACCTGCGCGATGCCCAGGCGCGGGAAATGGTCAAGGCAGGCGGCATCGGCCTTGCCCAGTCCCTGTTCGACGCGATGCGGGCGCACAGCAGATGAACGCGCTTCTGGTCCAGGCAATCCTTGACCATCTGGCGGCCGAGAGGGCCGCGATCCTGCAGGGTGAATTCAGCGCACTGGCCGTCCTGCAGGAAAAAAAGGTGCCGCTTTTCGACAGGCTTGCGCAAAGTAGTGGCTTGGCAGCGCCCGATCTGGACCAGATCGGCGCCGGGGTCAGCTGCAATCAGCGACTGCTGACTGCGGCGATGGAGGGCGTGCGGCAGGCCGGAGCCCGGATAAATGCGATGTCCGACGCACGTGACACCTTTCGCACTTATGACCAGCACGGCCAGACCCGCGACGTGGCGCAGAACCAACCGGCCTTCGAACGCAAGGCCTGAACCGGATTTCTGTCAAATTGGGCGAAACGGCATGGCAGCGGTTAGCACTCTGTTAGCGGCTGACCGCGCAGGATGGCCGGGCATCCGAAATGGATGATGCTGCGGCGGGGTTCCGCCACAAGGCATCGGTCAGAACGACATTAACCGCCGCCCTTCGGGGGCGGTCCATGAACATCCCGGCGCAAAAGCGCCTCCTCAACAAAGGACCTGAACTATGTCCAGCATACTGACGAACAACAGCGCCATGGTCGCGCTGCAAACGCTGAAGAATACCAACAGCAATCTGGCCAAGACCCAGTCGATGATCTCGACCGGCAAGGCGATCGACTCGGCCAAGGACAACTCGGCCATCTGGGCGATTTCCAAGGTCATGGAATCCGATGTCAGCGGGTTCAAGGCCGTATCCAGCGCCCTTTCACTGGGCGAATCGACTGTTGCGGTCGCCTCGGCTGGCGCAAGCCAGATCACCGAACTGCTCAACAAGATGAAGGAAAAGGTGGTTGCCGCCACCGGCGAAAACGTCGACCACTCGAAATTGGCCGCCGACGTGACCGAGCTCAAGAATCAGATCACCTCGATCATTTCAGCGTCTCAATTCAACGGGTCGAACCTGCTGAATACCGCAGGCAACGCCGGCATGACGATCCTGTCGTCGCTTGACAGGGATGCGGCGGGCGCGGTGACAGCGCAGAACATCACGGTCGCCTCGGTCGATTTCGAGGCGAACCTTGATCTGACCACCATCGACGTGTCGGACTCGGATGCCGCCGACACCTCGATCGCCGCGATGGAAGCG
>JBBKXP010000439.1:0-12894 GCA_037969545.1 Paracoccaceae bacterium
CGGCTACTATTATCCGCCAACGCTCGTGGCCGGGGCAATCCAGTCGGACGAGATCGTGCAGCGTGAGGTTTTTGGTCCGGTCGTGTCCGTCACCCGGTTTTCCGAGGCGGAAGAGGCGGTAAACTGGGCGAACGACAGCAATTATGGGCTCGCCGCGTCGATCTGGACCCAAGATGTCGGGCGAGCGATGGATGTGTCCGCGCGAATGCGATACGGCTGCACTTGGGTCAACACGCATTTCATGCTGGTCAACGAGATGCCGCATGGTGGGCTCAGGCAGTCCGGTTACGGCAAGGACATGTCGATGTATGCGCTGGAAGACTACACAGTCGTTCGCCACGTGATGATCGCCCATTAGTCACCCAATCGCCTTACAGGGTTGCCATGGGACCGCGACAGCGCGGAAATTTATCACGAACCGGACAATTCTGCGTAGGTTGTCCACAAGAGAGATTTGCATTGACCCACCAATCAGCTATGCAGGCAGGCAACAAAAAAGCAGGCTCATGCCCGAAAAATCAACACCGCCTCTGCCGCAACCTGAACCACGGGCGGCGCGAGACTGGGTCAAGATACTCTCGAAATACCGCGAGCCCAGTTCAATCCGCAGCTCTTACGAGCTTGCGGTCACCGTCGGGCCGTTTGTCTTTCTATGGTTCCTGGCATGGTTGTCCTTGTCGTTCAGCTACTGGCTGACACTGGCGATTTCGCTTTGCAACGCGGCTTTCCTGTTGCGCCTTTTTGCGATCCAGCATGACTGCGGGCACGGCGCGTTTTTCAACAACCGGACTGTCAGTGATTGGCTCGGTCGGGTGCTGGGCGTCCTTACCCTGACGCCCTATGATGTCTGGCGGCGGTCACATTCGATCCACCACAGTTCATCAGGCAATCTTGGCCGCCGTGGTATCGGCGATATCCATACGATTACCGTCACCGAATATCGCGCCCTCAGACCGTACAGCCGGCTGATGTACCGGCTTTATCGGCACCCGGTCATCTTGTTCGGCCTAGGGCCGGGATATTTGTTCCTGCTGCAGAACCGGTTGCCATTGGGACTTATGGGCAAGGCGCGGTATTGGGTCAGCGCCATGTGCACGAATGCCGCGATCCTTGTCGTATTGGGGCTGATTGTGCATTTTGGCGGATTGATGCCGATCATCCTGATTTTCCTGCCTTCGACGCTGCTTGCGGCGACGGCCGGCGTATGGATGTTCTATGTGCAGCATCAGTTCGAGACCACCCATTGGGAGGCCGAGGAACACTGGCAATTGCATGACGCGGCCCTGAAGGGCAGTTCGCACTATGTGCTGCCGTCCTGGCTGCAATGGCTCAGTGCCAATATCGGCATTCACCATGTGCATCACGTTCATAGCTGCATTCCGTTCTATCGGTTGCCCGAAGTGCTGCGCAATCACGCCGATCTTGCAAACGGCAATCGGATGACAATTCGGGACAGTCTACGCAGCGCCCGGTTGCATCTGTGGGATGAACAAACCAAGCGACTGTTGTCGTTTTCGCAGGCACGGGCCAAGTACCGCGAAAGCACAGGGTAGATCGGCGAATATCCGGTCATGAAAAACCGCCGGTCAATGGTGGCGTGACCTCACGATGTTCCTCAGCGTGAACTGACTGAACTTTACCTGATCTGGGCGAGGGCGGTGCCGGCACCGATGCTCCCGACAATGACGAGGCTCAGTGCCCAAACGACATCAAGGTTGAACCATGCGCGCGACAGAAACCTGAGCCCCAGCCAGACGTAAATTCCGACTGCGAATGTGCCGCCTGCAACGGTCATGGCGGCCGTATGCAGAAATGCGACAAGAAGCGCCGTTCTGAAGTTGCTGGCCATCAGCGCACCTGCCGCCCGATGGCCGGTGTCGAGCGTCGCCGGATCACCGCACAGCCCCAGGTAGATCGGCACCAGCATCAGCCCGGCGCCGTGGGCCATTGCGGCAAGGAACGACCACAGTACAAGCCTGCCCGGCGGAACCCTGGCGAGAAAGCGGGGGTGGCGGCGATAGAGCAGCAGAAAAAGGCCCATAGCAACAACCACGATGCCGGCACCGACGCGCAACTCGCGTTCCCAAACGACAAGTGCCGACATCAGCGAAAACGGCAGAAGGATCGCCAGCATGGCCAGCAAATGCCCGCCCGCCAATGCCGCAAGTGCCGCCGTCATCGCGCGAGCCCGACGTTGCATGAGAGCCGCCGAGACGGCCAATGGCCATCCCATTCCGGGATTGACGCCGTGATAAAGGCCGGACGCGATGACGGCCCACCAGAGGGCCATCATCGTTGCAGGGTCACTCAAGGTTCAGACGTTGGGATAGCAGAAACTGTCTGTGGAGCAGTCACCACCTTCCAGCCGGATCTGGTGGCTGCGATAGCCTTTCGGGAAGTCGACCCAGAAATCCTTGTTCAGGGTCAGCCCGCCGTTTGCGCCGACATCGGCACAGACCATCGCGGCGCCCCGTTCGCCGGGGTAGAACTGGTCGTCCCAGGTCGAATAGAGCGAATTGGTCCAATAGCCGCGCTTGCCGTCGCGGCTGATTTCCACCATTTGCGGGCCGTAACCAAAGGTCTTGCCATTCGGATGTTTGGTCTTGGCGACGATACCGCCGATCTGCACCTTGCCGGCAAGTTTCGGGTTCATCGGGTCTGACACATCGTATTGATGCATTTCGCCTGTGCCCCAGCAAGCGACATAGAGATATTTGTCATCAAGGCTAAGGTCGATATCGGTGACCAGCGGCGGAACCGCGCCAAAGCCCTTGAGCAGGTCCGGCAGGTCGTCTGCGTCGGCGGGCACAGGGTCGATGGTAATGACCTTCTTGGCCTCGAACGTGCCATCATCCTTGCGCCACCAGGTAAAGATCGACCCCTGCAGGTTGGTCGTATCCACCACGACGCCGCAAAATCCGTATTGTTTGGCCGGGTCATGTGCAGGGCGGATTTCCAGCGCCATCTGGTGGTTGGCCCCAAGGTCGATTGACTGCACGCATTTGCGGGCCCTCAGATCCCAGAAATGGATCGTATGGCCGTATTTGTTGGACAGCAGGTCTTCGGGGACGATGCCGTTTTCGTACTGCGGCGGCAGACCCCATTCGGAACTGACCATGTAGTCGCGCGGCAGGTTCCACCAAAAATCGTAGTGCTTGTCCTGAATCCCGCGGTCCATCTCGTAGCGACCGAGGATCTCGAAGGTCTGACAATCCATGATGAAGATGCCCGGAGGTCCATCGGTGCCGTCCTTGCCGCCGCCGCCCAGGGTCGATACGTAAATCCCCTCGGGCCCGCAATGGATGGTATGGGGGCGCGAATAGCCGGTTTTGGCGAACAGTTCTTCGGGTTCGATGATCTTGTGGATCTTGGCCTTGAGCGGCTCTTTCACGTCAATGATGTAGATGCGGCTGGACCGGATACCGGGAATGATCAGATAGCGACGTTCCAGAAAGGCATGGCCGGTCAGCGGTGACAGCGCCGAGGAACAGGCGTTCCAGCCGAAATGGTGAAACTCGTCGCCTGTGTTGGGCATGAACAGGCTGTGCACGATCTGACCGTAGGTCTTGGATTTCGGGTCGACGTCGACGACTGCGAGACCATCGGGTTGGCTGCCATCCGGGCTGAGCATCAATGTGAAGGCCAGCGTTTCGACCGGGGCCTGCATGGCCATGGCTGCGGTCGGGTGAAAAGTTGGATCCGGTCTCAGGTTCATCGTCTATCCTCCCAATAAAACACGACAATGTCTGTGCAAAGCGGTCCCTGATATGCCGAGATCAATTCGACCCTGTCCCCACATGGTCATCGGCAAGGCGCTGACTTTGATGCAACTGCCCTATCACACAAATTTTCCACTCGCCCGAATTATCTTTGCCAAAACACGGACCCGGGCGCGTCTGATGACTGTTACGGAAAGCCTTGGGGGTGCACCTTATCGCAACAGTCTTCCGGCATTGCGTGTCAGTTCAGTTCAGAAATGCCCAACCCTGAAACGGTGGCATTTCATCGACGCAACTTCCGACTAATCCGGCACATCGGCGATTTGCCGGCCGAAGAAATCGAAACGTCGCGGAGGCCACAGCAAACATACAGCCGCAAAGATGCTGCAAGGCGAGGTGGGAAAGATCGACGGGCCAAGTCCGACCGTGTACAAAATGCGCGTGCTTTTCCTCGCCCGCAGGTCTGCACGGCATTCAGCGATCAACTTCAGGGTCAGTGACGGCCCAAGGCCATGGATCTGCGTCAGATCGGTTTCCAGAACGCCGTCCAAGGCCGCTCGCACATCGAAGGCAGGTGTATTTTTATGCTTGCGGCTGCCGCGCTCGAATACGCCGGACGTGCGATCACGTAGCGCAGGTTTCCATTGATGGATCATCGTTGGATGCACGCCAAAGCGGCTCGCCAGTTCCGACTCGGTCTCTTCGCCTTTCAGCGCTTCCGGTGCCACCTTCGACGTGAACTCCGGGGCATGTTGCTTTCGTTTCGATATCTTCCTTCTCGTTCGTGGTGAAGATCAGCAAACAGCAAATCGGAGCTTACCGCAGTGTCCAGTTTTCGGGGACCACCTCGAAGTTCATGCAATGCGAAGTCATGAAACCAAGCTTCCATTGAACGGGATGAAGTCAATTCTGGAAAACGATCAGCGAAGTGCGTCGAGCAAAGCCGTCGCGTCCAGTAGATCCTGCGTTTTGAAACCCTCGGTGAAGGACGCATGGACGGGACGAAGCAAATCCGCCGCCTGTTGCCGTTCACCGCGATCGGTCAGTAATTTTGCCAGATCCACGGCGGCGCGCAGTTCCAGCGCCAAGGCGCCTTGCCCGCGAGCGATGTCCAGTGCACGCCGAAGATCGGTTTCAGCCTCGTCAGTTCGAGACGCATCGGCGGCACGCGTGATCCTGGCGCGCACCCGATGCAGGTCGGCGGTGAGGATCACATCGATGGTGTCTCGCAACGCGGCAAAAGCCTGATCCATCGCCCTTGCCGCATTTTCGTGATGACCGCCGTCAGCATGGGCCTCGGCCGCGACAGAGAAATGAACCGGATTGAAACGCCGGTCCCTATTGTGCTGGATCTCTTCAAGCCCAGCCTCAATTATTCCAAGTCCCGACGCATTGCCTTGGCGGTGAAGCGACACCCCCAAGAAGAATGTTCCCCAGGCATTCGCGTGCACCAACGACATCTCCTCGGACAAACGAACCGCATCGCGCGCCACCTGTTCGGCGCGTTCATGTGATCGCAGCCAGAAACACGTCATCGCCACGCCATGCAGCGCGAGACTGACAGTGTTCACGTGATTATTTGCTCGCGCCCAAACAAGCGATTGCTCCATTTGCTCTGCGGCCTGATCGGCAAGACCAAGATGCCAGAGGCACCAGCCTCGATATTGGCCCGCTGCGACTCGCGGATCGGGCCCGAACCGCAGTTTCAGACCCTCGTGGGCCTCCGGCTGATACAGCCCAATCGAGCGATTGGCCAGATTCAGTGACTCATGCAGATTGGCCGCGTGAAATCGTTCAAGCGTCATCATCCGCAGGCCAATGGTCTGGTGACCATTGTCAGCTAAAGTTTCGGAAATTTTGACAAACCGGTTGGTCAAATCTTCTGTGGACTGGCCAGAGACGTAGCGGTTTGCCCATAGGCCATAGATGGCGGGAAGCTGAAGATCAGGGTCACCATTTGCCTCGGCCAATTCTGCCGCGCGTTCAAACGCCGCGTGAGTCGTCTGGTCCGAATAACCACTGCTGGCAATCAAGGCTTGACCCAACTGTACTTGCAGTGATTGTTCCCGCAGCGACCATTTCGGATCAGCACCAAATACACCGCATAGCCGGATAGCTGCCCTGAATCCCGCGACCGCCTCTTTGAACGCCGGTGTGGCTATGGCGGCCCGACCGGCTTCTTCCCAACAATCCAGCGCAGCCTCAGTCAGGTCTGCGCCCTCAGCGTGCCGTGCCCGTATCTCTGGCGCCGCGCCTCCCCGCGTTACAAGTGTTTCATAGAGGCTGCGGTGCAACGCCGCACGCTGGGCCTTTAGCATGCTGCCATAAGCCGCGTCGCGCAACAGCGCGTGTTTGAAGGCATAGGCCGCGTTCGTTCCTGTGCCTTTTCGAAAAACCAGCTCTGCCGCAACAAGTCTGTCGAGCGCGTCAGCCAGTTCGCTCGGCGAAAGGGGCGAGAGATCAGCAAGTGTTCCGTGATCAAATGTGCGGCCGATCACTGCCGCCGTTTGCGCCACTTCATTGACGCCCTGCAACAGTTCAAGCCGCGCCATCAGCGAGTCATGAAGTGTCGCCGGCACGGCAAGGTCACTGACAGGTCGGTCGTCATCGTGTCGCATGAGACGCGGCAGCTCTTGAGCCAAATGTTCAACTTCCACGCGCTTGATGGACATGGCGCGAAGGGATTGGCCAAGGGACAGATGGCCTGGCGGGTCGATGGAGAAAATGTTGGCTTAAGCCGTTTTGAGGCACAGCAAGGGAAGGTGTTTTCGCCGCTCAGAGGGCGCCACGATGAGTTGGACGTGCTAATCCGCCAGTGGGATCGGGCCAAGCTTGGCGCTGGGCAAGTGGCACTGATTTCAGATGAAGCAGGTATCGGCAAGTCCCGCATTTCCGAGGCGCTGGTTGCGTCCGTCGAGCTTGGGCCACATGTCTTGCTTGGCCGAACCGTAGTCCCAATAACCCATCAGGTGGAACACACCGGCTCCGTTGCCGAACATGCCCGACGCCTGTTCGAAGGTGGTCGCCATGAACCCCGGTTGGAACGGCTCCAAAGCCATCAGGTCTTCGAAATCGGTACCCGCTTTGACGAAAGGAGCCGCGGCGAAACCGTCGCCTTCGCCCGCCAAAGCCGCGGCGAAACCGGCAGCGCCCGCTTCGCGGATCGCAAGGTAGCCATAGTAGAAATGCAGTGGCCATTTGTCTTTGCCACCAACGACGATCGGGGTGATCCCCGCATCTTTCGACAGTTGCACAGCGGCCAGGAAATCGGCCCAAGTGCTGATCGCAGCGACGTCGATGCCGGCCTGTTCCGCGAGATCGAGATTCGTCCAGAACACGACTTCGGACGCATTGATCGGCGCCCCGACGATCTTGCCGTCGACCGTGAAGGCGTTGACACCGGCTGCGGAATAGCGCGAGGCCCATTCATCGCCGACATCGGCCGTGATGTCCTTTAGAAAGCCGGCTGCGGCCTGTTCGGCCAGGATGCCGCCGCCCCAACTGTAGAAAATGTCGGGGCGCGCATCGGACTGCAGCAACGTCGGCAACTTTTGCTTGAAGGCCTCGGTCGACAGGTATTCGAATTGCACGTCGATGCCGGGGTGGTCCGCTTCATAAGCGGTCGCGATTTGGTCGTAGAGCGCCTTTTCGCCATCGTTGCCGGGCTCGGAACGCAACACCCTGATCGTTGTGTTGGCCATCGCGGGCAGGATCGAAGCCGTTGAAAGTAGCAGGGCCAGAAGGGCCGAAGCCCCGGTGCGGGTCATGTTCATAGTTTCCTCCTCAGTTGGCATCGGGTGAATGCGCGGAACCGATGCCGGGCCGCCGCGCAGGCTTATTATTCGACGACTGTCGTGAACGATTGGGAGGGCAACGCGACGACGACTGTCGACTTGCCGCACTGCACCCGAACAATCACCTGATCGCGGGTCGGGTTGTTCATCACCACCACATGCCGGCCATCCGGATTTCGGAAATACATGGCGTTACTTGCCCAGCGTCCCTACGGCGACAGGACCTGACCTTCCAGACTGCGTTCACCCTGCGTCGGCGGGGTGTGGAAACAAAACTCCTGCTGGAAGGCAATGCGCCTCCGCGCGACGAAACGCTGGTGCGTAACTTCGCAAAGGGGCACGCCTTTCTCGAGATGATCACGTCAGGTCAGAGTGTTCAGCAGATCGCTGAGGCAAGTGGCTTGTCAGTCCGTCGGATCCAGCAGACCGTGGAGTTCGCGTTTCTCTCGCCGGAAGTCGTTAGTCTGGTTCTGGAAGGGCGCCAACCGTCTTTCCTGACCGCCGACTGGTGTCTCAAGCACGAGATCCCGGTGGGCTAGGCCGAGCAGACCCAATTATTCTGCACCACCTGATCCACGTCATTCCCAAACTCGTAATGTGTAATCCGCAAACAGAGACCCGAAGCGATTTCTCGCCGCTGCGTGGTCACATTTGCGGTCTCTCCTTGCCAGATCATATCACAAGCCATTGAAATGTCGCGGCAATGCCACGCTTACACAATAGGTCTCGATAAGGGAGGGGTCAGTGGCAGCCCGTAGGGGAGTCGAACCCCTCTTTTCAGGTTGAAAACCTGACGTCCTAACCGATAGACGAACGGGCCACGCTTGGTGTCGGACCTCTTAGGCAAAGGCCGCGCCGAGGGCAAGGGGTTTTTGGTGAAAATCTCAGTGCGCCGGGGCCGCATCCTCGAGGCGCAATTGCACAGATTGACGCCCCTTCCAGATGTTCACTTCCAGCCGTCCTGCCAGATGGAACCGGGCGCCGCCGTGGGCGATCAGAGCCTGTCCCCAAGGTGCGTCTGATGCCCCAAAGGCAATCGCGTCGATCCGAGCGCCCAAGCCGTCGCCGAAGGTCAGTTTCAGGTGGTTCGCCCCCACCGTCTTGGCGAACAGGATCAGCATATCGGGAAAGGCAAACCGTGGCCCCGGTGCCCCGGCGCCGTATGGCCCTGCAGTTTCAAGCTGTTCGACGAGGTCGACGGTGGCCGCCCCCGGCATCAACACCCCGTCGAGTCGCAGATCGGCGGGGCCGATGTCGCCGGCACCCTGCCGCGCCAGAAGGTCGCCCAGTCGCGCCATCGCCGCCTCGAGGTTATCCTGTGCAACTGTCAGTCCGACGGCCATCTTGTGTCCGCCGCCCTTGATCAGCAGGCCTTCGGCTGCGACCCGGTGGATCGCCGCGCCAAGGTCGATCCCGCTGACGGAGCGACCGGATCCCTTGCCGATCCCGTCGTCAAGACCGATCACCACGGCGGGCCGGTTCGTCGCCTCTTTCAGCCTTGCGGCGACGATGCCGACGACGCCGGGGTGCCAGCCTTGACCAGCGGCCCAGACCAGCGGGCCGTCGAGTCCGCGTTCTGTCGCCTGTTCAAGCGCCAGCGCCCGGACCTGGTTTTCAATCTCGCGCCTTTCGCGGTTCAACTGGTCCAGCCGTTCGGCCATTGCGCGGGCTTCGTGCGGGTTGGTGCAGGCAAGCAACCGCGCACCCAGATCGGCCTTGCCGATCCGGCCCCCCGCATTGACCCGCGGACCCAAAAGGAACCCGAGGTGATAGGTGTTTGGCGGCGCGTCCATCCCCGCGACATCAGCCAGCGCCGTCAATCCGATCCGATCGCGGCGCCCCATCACCGCCAGCCCCTGACGCACGAAGGCCCGGTTGACGCCGGTCAAGGGTGCCACGTCGGCCACAGTCGCCAGTGCCACAAGGTCGAGCAGGGCCATCAGATCGGGCGTCGTGCCGCCGGTCGCACGCAGTTGCCGGTTCACCTCGACGAGGGTCAGGAACACGACGCCGGCGGCACACAGGTGGCCCAGATCGCCTGTTTCGTCTTGCCGGTTCGGGTTTACCACCGCAAAGGCCGGGGGCAGGGTTTCGCCGCCCAGATGATGGTCGAGGACGATCACATCGGCTGCCTTGGCAGCAGCGATGGCATCGTGCGACAGGGTGCCGCAATCGACGCAGACGATCAGATCGTGCCGTGCGGCAAGATCGGCCATCGCGGGTTCGTTGGGCCCATAGCCTTCGTCGATCCGGTCGGGAACATACAGCGTCGCCTGCTGCCCGATATCGCGCAGCCAGCAGATCAGCAGGGCCGCCGAGGCACCGCCGTCGACGTCGTAGTCGGCAAAGATCGCAATGCGTTGGTGGTTCTGCACGGCCTGCAGGAACCGTGCAGCGGCCTTGTCCATGTCGCGCAGTTCTAGCGGATCGGGCAGCAGATCGCGCAGCGTCGGGGCCAGAAATGTCGCCGCGCCCTGTGGTGCGACACCGCGGCGCGCCAACACCCGTGACAGCGGCATCGGCAGGGCGGTCGCCTGTGACATCGCCTCGGCCAGCCGGTCATCTTCGGCGGATGGCCCGATCCAGCGGCGGTGCGTCAGCGAGGTGGCGATGCCAAGAAATGCGGCGCGATCAACCGAAGTCATCGGACACTGCCGAAGCGGCGGGTAAGCGATGGCAGGTCCGGGGGTCGCATCAGCAGACCTCGTCTGGATAAAGCGCGGCCTCGGCGGCGGCATAGTCGGTTGGGCGCATTCCGGACCATGACACGCCGGGTAACCGCGCCTCGAACCGTTCCGCGATCCTGATGTGGGCGTCGCCCCAGACCGAACCGTGATTGTCGCAGCCTTGCCGATTGGCCGTGGCGTGGGCGATTTCATGCGAGATGTTGGCAACGGCGACGCCGTCAGGTCGGTCGAGGTTGAAAAAGAGCTCGCTTTGTCCACGCGCCGCGCGATATCGGGTCAGTCCGATGGCATCCGCCCCAAAAACCCGGCGCATCCCCGCGTTGTCGGTCAGGACAACGGCGCTGACATTTGCCCTCACCGCCTCCTGGGCAAAGAAAGCGGCAATGTCGCGGTTTGATTGCAGGGTCTGCATCTGCGGCAGAAATCCCTGATCTGCGGGCGCGACAGCGGCACAAGAAGCCAGCAGAAGGCCGGTCATGCCAAAGATTGCGCCCCGCAAGGCCACTAGTGAACCGGGTTGCGGTATTGCATCCGCCGCACTGACCCGGTCTTTGACCGCATCAGGATGGTTTCGGCTGTGATATGGGTGAGAGTCCGCTTGATCCCCGGCACCAGTGAGCCGTCGGTGACACCGGTTGCCGCAAAGATCACGTCGCCGGTCACCAGATCGTCGCGGGTATAGACCCGGTCGAAATTTGTGATTCCGGCCTTGCGGGCACGTCCGCGTTCATCGTCGTTGCGAAACAAGAGCTTGCCGAATATCTGCCCGCCCATGCATTTCAGTGCGGCAGCGGCCAGCACGCCTTCGGGGGCGCCGCCTGACCCCATGTACATATCGATCCCCGTCAGGGCAGGTTCGGCGCAATGCATCACCCCGGCGACATCGCCATCGGTGATCAGCCGGATGGCTGCGCCGGTACTGCGGATTTCGGCGATCATCGCCTCGTGGCGCGGTCGTTCCAGAACGCAGACGGTGATGTCGGTGGTCGAACAGCCCTTGGCGGCGGCCAATGCCGAGACCCTTTCGGCCGGTGACATGTCAAGTGTTACGACACCGCGCCGAAATCCCGGTCCGATCGCCAGTTTTTCCATGTAGACATCGGGCGCATGCAGCATCGACCCGCGCGGACCCATCGCAATCACCGCCAGCGCGTTGGGCATGTCCTTGGCTGTCAGCGTCGTCCCTTCCAGCGGGTCAAGCGCGATATCGACGCCCGGGCCTTTTCCGGTGCCGACTTCTTCGCCGATATACAGCATCGGCGCCTCGTCACGTTCGCCTTCGCCAATCACCACGACGCCAGCAATGTCGAGCTGGTTCAGTTGGGTGCGCATCGCGTCCACCGCTGCCTGATCGGCGGCTTTTTCATCGCCGCGTCCGATCAGTGGGGCGCAGGCGATAGCGGCGGCCTCGGACACCCGGGCAAGGCCGAGCGACAGCAGGCGGTCGTTGAAATCGGATTTGGGCATGGCGGCGTCCTTTGAAGTGGTATGTGCCACCTCTAGCCCGGTCATTGCGACGCGCACAAGACGCCGTGACCGAACCTTCGACGCTAACATGGTCAGGCCGGCGCGTGGCAGACGGCCTCGATGTTGTTCCCGTCGGGGTCGCGCACGAAGGCGCCGTAATAGGCGGCGTGATACTGCGGACGCAGACCGGGTGCGCCGTTGTCGGTGCCACCAGCGGCGATTGCGGCGACGTGGAACGCATCGACCGCGGCCCGGTTCGGGGCGGTAAAGGCGACGTGGACGGGCGGCGTCTGCGCTGTGCCGCCGGTCAACCAAAAGTGCGCCCGGCCGGGGCCGTAGCCGCCGACCTTGACGCCGTCGGTGAATTGTTCGGGGATCATTGTCTGCAGGCGATGTCCGAGGGGCGCCAGGGCGGCATCATAGAACGCTTTTGACGCGGCAAAATCGCTGACTGACAGGCCGGTATGGTCAATCATTTTTGCTCCTTTCGCATTTTCGTGGTGATTAGACCGGGTTCGGCGCGGGTGCGCAACCGTGCGGTGCATGAATGCTGACAGGGTCTGACGGGCGTCGCTGCAAATGGTCTCGCAAAAAGTGCACCGCGCTGGTCATCCGACCGCCGGAGGACTTGCCGCCCAGTTATGGGTCGAATTCAGACCGCTTCGATCCGGATCGCTACGGGTGTGCCCAGAACGACGCCGGTTTCGGCAAAGCCGGCCAAGGCTTCGTCCAGTGCGGCGCGGGTCGTCTTGTGGGTCACGATCAGCACCGGGGCAGTGGTGTCTTCGTGGCCATATTGGCGCATCCGGTCGATGCTGATCCCTGCTTCGCCCAGAACCCGCGCAACTTTGGAAAGTGCCCCGGGTTTGTCGAGCAGTTGCAGGCGCAGGTAGTAGGGTGCGGAAACGGCGGCGCGGGCGGCGCGGGCCTTTTTCAGGCTGCTCGCAGGCTGGCCGAAGGTAGGCAGGCGCAGGCCACGGGCCAAGTCGATGACGTCGGCCATGACCGCGCTGGCGGTTGGACCCATGCCGGCACCGGGTCCGCGCAGCACGATCTGGCCGACCGCATCACCTTCGAGCACCACCATGTTGGTGCCGCCCTGCAACTGACCCAGCGGCGAGGTGTCAGGAACCAGACAGGGCGACATCCGCTGTTCCAATCCGCGCCCGGTCATCTGCGCCACACCCAGTAGCTTGATCTGGTAGCCCATTTCGGCAGCCTGCCGGA
>JBBKXP010000440.1:0-4611 GCA_037969545.1 Paracoccaceae bacterium
ATAGCAACGCGCTGCTGTTGGCCGCCGGACAGCCGCGAGGGATGTTGGTCTTTCTTGGCGATCATGCCGACCAGTTCCAGAAGTTCCTCGGAGCGGTCGCGCGCCTCTGCCTTGGTCAAGCCTAGTACCTGGACTGGGCCTTCCATACAGTTTTCGAGTGCAGTCATATGCGGAAACAAGTTGAAATGCTGAAAGCACATGCCGATATCAGCGCGTCTTTGGCGCAAGTGGCCCTGGTTCGCCAAAATCAGCTTGCCGTTCTTGGGCATATGGGTGAGCGGTTTACCATCGACATAGATCACTCCGCGGTCGATTTGCTCCAGGGTCATCAGCATGCGCAGAACGGTTGTTTTGCCCGAACCGGATGGTCCGATGATCGAGACCATCTCGCCTGCTGCAATATCAAGGTCGAGGGCGTCCAGCACGACCAGCGGACCATATGCCTTGCGCACATTGCGAAAGCTAACCATTGGCGCCGGGCTTCCGGTGATTTCAAGGGGGTAGCCAGACATGGCCTGCATTGTCATAGTCCCAATTTGCGGCGGGCATACCCTTCTAGCAGTCGGATCAGACCGGCCGCCGGAAGCGAAATTGCCAGGAAAATTATGCCAACCATCGTATAGGGTTCGAGAAAACGGTAGTTTTCGGCCCCAATGGAATTGGCAGTGTGCATAAGTTCGGTCACGCCGATAACCGACAGCATAGGCGTGTCCTTAAATATGCCGACGAGGTAGTTGCCCATCCCCGCAAGAGCGGGCGGAATGGCCTGCGGAATGATCACCCGCCGATATTTCTGGGCGGTGGTCATGTTAAGTGCCGTGGCTGCTTCCCATTGACCCTTTGCAACGCTTTCGATTCCGCCGCGATAGACTTCAGAGAGGTAACAGGAATAGTGCAAGCCGATGGCGATCATCCCCGACATCCATGGGCTGAGCCGTATCCCGAATTGCGGGCCCACATAGAACACGAAAAAGATCTGTAGAATCAGCGGGGTAGAGCGGACAAATTCCACGAATTCGCGCACGGCCAACGTCAGAATTTTGTAGGGGGTCCTTTGCGCCAGAGCAAGCACGAGTCCCAGCACCAGCGCGAGCGCATATCCCGCGCCGGCCGCAATAAGGGTGTTTCCCGTCGCCTGGATTAAGCGCGGTGTGATTTCCCAGGCGAAATCCCATTTCCAGTCGAACATGGGTCAGGCCCTCCCCATCTTGCGGGCCATGAAGCGTTCCAGCCAGCGCATGAATGGAGTGACCAGAAATCGTGCCAAGACATAGTAGATGACCAAGGCCGCACCGAAGGTCTGAGCGGAAAGGTAGGTCGTACCATTAATCTGTTTGGCCTCAAACATTAGATCGGCAACTGATATAAGTGAAACAAGCGCAGTTCCCTTCAATAGCTCGATCATCAGGTTGCCCCAGGGCGGCAGCATGTTGACGAGCGCTTGCGGCAGTATGATCCGCCGCATCCTCTGGGCGGGGCTCAAATTGATCGCAAGTGCGGCTTCCCACTGCCCCTTCGGCACCGATAGAATACCGCCCCGCACCAGTTCAGCACCATAAGCACCGATGTTCATGCCGACAGCCACGTATCCAGCAGTGAATTTCTCAATCGTCAAACCAAAAAGGGGCAAAACGAAGAAGATCCAATAAAGCTGGACTAAAAGGGAGGTGCCACGGAATATCTCGATATAAGTTACCGCCGTGCCGCGCAGCAGCGGATTGTGCGACAGCTTCAACAGCCCCATGCCCAGCGAAATTGTGACGCCCAAGATTGCCGCAAGCAGAAACTGGGCGATGGTAATGCCGGTCCCTGACAGCAATCGCGGCCAATACAGAACAAGGAAATCGTAGGTGCTCATGGGTGCATTCTGCTGCAAATGGCAAAGATATAGCGGCGGCACCTGACTCGATGCCGCCGCAATTGATTAACGATTAGCGCAGACCCACTCGGTCGTCTCACCTTTGGGTACATTCACTTCAGCATAACCGTATTCCTTGACCGCTTCGAGCATCTCTTCGGTGCCCACGTATCCCGCCAGCGCAGCGTTGAATTCCTTCATGAAGTCCTCATCCTCGAACCGGAAGCCGACACCGACCCAGTTCTTGGTCCATTCCGGCAGCGCATCCGGATCGGTCACTTCAAATTTGCCTTCCGACTGCGCGGCAAAGTCGACGGCTTCGAAGTACGTCAATGCAGCCGCGTCGGCGCGACCGGATTTCATTGCGGCGAGCGTCTCTGCGGGCCCGGGCAGTTGCATCAACTGTGAATCGCCCAGGCCCTCCTTGTGGGCAGCTTCAACCGTGTTCGCGCCTGCGTACATAGCCAAAATGGTATCGCCCTGAGCGAGAACATCTTGGTAGTTATTGAGGTTCTTCGGATTTCCAGTAGGCACCAAGAACGCGTCGCCAGTGGTTGTGATGGGCTCAGAGAAGTTGATGTTTTCGCAACGACTGTTAAGGATATAAAGACCACCGGTGATTATGTCGTAGCGGTTCGCCTGAAGCCCCGGGATAAGACCACCCCAGTCGGTCACAGAGGTTTCCACATTGGTGTAACCCATTTTGGCCAAGATACCGAGCGCGATTGCGTTAACGAAACCCTTGGCCTCGCCATTCTCGCCCGGATAGCCCCATATCGGAATATTTGAGAAACCGATGCGGATCGGCTGCCCTGCCGAGATTCGGTCGGTCAGCGGGCCTGCGGCTGCTGAAAGGACACTGGCCGCCAGTAAAATGCCGGCTCCCCAGAAAGTTTTCGTACATGTGGATATCATTCTTCCCTCCCTGACTACATTGGACTTCAGCCGCGACAAATGCGCGTATGAAGAAAGTTACGTTTCATTTCGATGCCATCGACGGGCCATCGAACTGCGAGTGCGATTCATTCACCTGCATTCGCGCGCTTCATCCCAGTCTCACAATTTTTAGTTTAACGGTCACCTGGGATGTTTTTCGTCGAATTTCTCCATATGTTGATAAAAAAGGTTGCATCGCTTCGGTGAGACGGTCGAAATACGGCAATGGACTCTAAAGACTATCAAATCCTAACGCTTGTTCAGGCGGATGCGCGTCTGACCGCAGAATCACTAGGACTAGAGATCGGATTGTCGACGCCCGCAGTTCAGAAGCGCCTTAAAAGGCTGCGTGAAACCGGTGTGATCGAAAAGGATGTTTCCGTGTTATCGCCCGCCAAGCTGGGGCGTGAGATGACGGTGATTGTTCAGGTAATGTTGGAACGCGAAAGCCGGATGCATCTCGATGCGTTCAAGCGGAAGATGCGCAATGCCCGGTCGGTTCAGCAATGCTATTACACGACCGGGGAGGCCGATTTTATCGTGCTGGTGGTGGTAAAGGACATCAAGGAATACGAGGCGTTCACGCAGGAGCACTTTTTTGACGAGTCCAATGTGAGCAGATTCACTTCATCAATTGTCATGGACCGGGTGAAGGTATCGCTTGATGTGCTTTAGGCGCATTATTTCGGAGAAATCCCCCTCCTTCGGTACTGTACCTCACCAAGTTTGCCGCAGGCTTTAACTTCTGAGGTGGATGCAGAACTTGGTCAGAGCAAGCCAGCTTGAGCGGCGCAGTACGGTTACCAGTTTCGTAAAATGACACAACGCAAGAGGCGAGGTCAGGTCAAATTGCAAGACGAAAGCATCCGCCTATGATCACATTTCGGATCTGCGGGCAGCCCTCCAAGATCGAGGCAGCGCCATTCACCGGCAAGTTTCGGACCGCGGCGCCGGGCCGTGCTGCCGTCTCGGCCACGCCGGGCCGGACTGGTCATTCGATCTGTCGGGCCCATGCGCCCAGTGGTTGATACATGGCCCGCTATTCTTGCGCTCGTCTGTTGCATGGCGCGAGTTGGTCATGCGTTCCAAGCGCGCCGACTCAATGAACTCACTGGAGAGGGTCCCAACTGGGCAACTCGGAGCGTCACGGGGGGCGCAGAGCGCGTTATTGAACAGTTTTGCACAGAACCTATAGCGCCGCCGTTCGTTTATGCAAAGTCAAAGCGGATCAACGGACTTACATGTGCGTATGCTCACAGATAGTGGGGCTAAAAGGTCCTATAACTGTGCATCTGTGCAGGAAAGCACCGTCACCCCCACGACCAGGACGCCGATATGCCGGGGAACCCTGGCCGGGGACGGACCGGCGCGCTCGACCAGGCAACCGGGGATTCAGATCGGGCGGTCATCCCGGGGCGGGCTCTCGAATTTTTCGGGCGGCTTCGTGGTCGATTCAGCCGTTCGGAGCGTGGACCACTTGGACCACTGGTGGACCACAGCCCTCTGGTCCAAGCAAACCGTTGAAAAGACTGAATAAAAGACGCTTGGACCACTGGACCAGAGGAAATACTATAAAAGATCATAGAGAAATAGGGAAAATACACACGGGAATCACACGGGGCGTGAATCGCACATTTCCGCACGGCGCGAGGGCTACAATCGAAGGCGTGGCAGGCAAGCATTGAGCCTAAGTGAGCGCGAAGAGATATCGCGAGGCCTCAGCACCCACCAGTCCCTACGATCCATTGCGCGCCAATTGGGCCGCGCCCATCCACGATCAGTCGCGAGGTCCGACGCAATGGTGGGCGCGTTGCCTA
>JBBKXP010000441.1:0-2982 GCA_037969545.1 Paracoccaceae bacterium
GCCGCGTCGTCCGGGCCATGATCGAAACGAATCCGCACCGCAACACTCCCTGGGGTTTGGGCGAGTGATACGTTGACGTGGCCCCCAACGACAGGGCAGAAAATGGCACAAAGCCCGCAAAAGGCGCATTCCCAAAGGACAGGCATGGCCCCGACCCCGCAACCCCGTATGGTCAATCTGACCCTGCTCGTCCTCGTCACCTGCTTTTGCGTGATCACGCTGCTGCTTTTTGCCGGACAACAATCCCCCGATCTTATCGCGACGTGGCTGGCCGGGCATTTCTTTGCCAACGGCGCATACGATCAGGTTTATCCATCTGATACATATGTCTACACAATGCTCCCGCCAACAGAATGGTGGCCATATCTGGCGTCAGAAGGGCGATCAGAGCCGGTTTTTCCCTATGTCTATCCGCCACTTTGGGCGGCGTTGACAAGTTTCATGACGCCGGTGGTCAGTCTTGACGGATTTCAGGCGGCGGCGCGCATTGTCAATCCGGTCCTGCTGGGGGTGATGATCGTTCTGGCGTTGCGGCTGGCTGGTCTGGACGGGCGCAGGCTGATCCTGGCGACCGGTCTGGGGTTGCTGATCATGCTGGCGACCTTGCCCGGCGCGGTCGCGCTGCAACAGAACCAACCACAAATCCTTGTCAGCTTTCTGATCGTTGCGGCGCTGTTTGCCGACCGGCGGGGGGCGGTCCGGTTGGCAGGGGCCACCCTTGCGCTGGCAGCAGCGATCAAGATCTATCCGGCGCTTATTGCGGTCCTGTGGTTGGCGGCACGCAAATATCGTGCTGTCGCGGCCTTTGCGGCGGTGGGGGCCGGTCTGGGACTCTTGTCGGTGGCATTGGCGGGCTGGCCACTGCACGACCTTTTTCTGCGCGAAATCGCAATCATCAAGAATTCCGTAATGACCACCCGCTCGACCTACGGGGTCGACGCGACCATCGCCAACCTGTTTTTCGACGACAGGATGGAATTCATCGTCTCGCTGGAAAATCCGGCCGAGGCCGATCCAAAGCTGGGCTGGCGGGTTCTGGCCAAGGGTGCGGCGTGGTCGACGCTGTCGAGTGTCGCGATGATCTGCCTGATATTGGCTGCGGGGTTTTGGCTCTGGATAAAAGGCGATGACCGGCCACTCTTCTGGCCGGCGTTTCTAGTCGGACTGGCGCTGGTGTCACCGCTCAGTTGGAGCTACCACTTTTTGCCGGCACTGGCATTCGCGCCGGCACTGCCATTTCTCTGGGGGCGACTGCGCGGCACGATCCTGCTTGTGACGATATTCGCGCCGATCAGTATTGCCGCGACTGACGCGCTTGCCGCCGGAGCGGTCCCGTTCGTGTCGAACCAACTGGCCGGAACGCTGGCGATGACGCTGCTGGGGCTGGCGCTGCTGGCGGTGCCGCGACACCGTGATCCGGCGTCGTAAACTGGCGGTGATCGCAGGGAACCTTTGGCGATTTGGTTGCGTTGTTGTAAACAAAATCACACGGGACGGGGTCGCCAGCCGCAAATGTGGAAAACAGTCGCCGATAAAGCCTTGCATCGTCTGATCCGCCACGGCGCGATCGAACTTGTCTACGCTGATGGCACCACAGCCCGCTACGGCGATCCAGACGCCCCCCCGATCAAGGTCACGATTTCCGATCCCGATTTTCCCCGCCGCGTCCTGCTGACCCCCGACCTTGCCGTGGGCGAGGGATATATGGACGGCACTCTGACTGTCGAAAACGACGACCTGCATGGGTTCATGGCAGTCATTCTCCGCAACCGGGGGGCCGGGCACATGCCGCCGTTGATGCGGTTGACCCGAAACCTTGCCCGTCCGGTGCAACGCTGGCTGGCGCAAACTCCGGCATGGGCGTCACGGCGCAATGTGGCGCATCACTATGACCTTTCGGCTGAACTTTACGATCTGTTCCTAGATGCCGACCGGCAATATTCCTGCGCCTATTTCACCGACCCCGGCATGACGCTTGAAGCCGCGCAGGTGGCCAAAAAGCAGCACATCGCCGCCAAGCTGCTGCTCAAGCCCGACATGCGGGTGCTGGACATCGGCTGCGGCTGGGGCGGCATGGCGCTGACACTGGCACGGGATTTTGGGGTGCGCGTCGTCGGCGTCACCCTGTCAAACGAACAATACCGCATAGCCCGGGACCGGGTAGCATCGGCCGGGCTGTCCGACCGCGTTGACATCCGTCTGCAGGATTACCGCGATGTGCAGGGGCCATTCGACCGGATCGTGTCAGTGGGCATGTTCGAACATGTCGGCGCACCGCAGTTCCGCACGTATTTCGACAAGGTGCGCCAGATGCTGACCCCCGATGGCGTCGCGCTGATCCACACCATCGGATCGTCCGCCCCTCCACGTGCCACAAGTCCGTGGGTGCGCCGCCACATCTTTCCGGGCGGCTATATTCCGTCGATGTCCGAAACCCTTGCCGCCATTGAAAAGACCGATCTGACAGTGACGGATGTCGAGGTGTTGCGCCTGCACTACGCCCAGACCCTGCGCCACTGGTCGGACCGTTTCAACGCCAATATTGACAAGGCCCGCGCCCTTTACGACGACCGTTTCGTGCGGATGTGGCAGTATTACCTGACCGTGGCCGAACTGTCGTTCCGGGTCGAAAAGTTGGCCGTGTTCCAGTTTCAGATCGCCCGCGACAAGGGCGCGGTGCCGATCACCCGCGACTATCTTTATCGCGACCGTGCCATGCCGCAGGACCAGCGGCACGCCGCCGAATAGGGCCTTGCGCCGCCACGGCGCATCCCTATAACCCCCAACAATTTGCACATCCTTGGGGGCTGCCGTGCCAAAACGCACCGACATCAAGTCGATCATGATCATTGGCGCCGGTCCCATCGTCATCGGTCAGGCCTGCGAGTTCGACTATTCCGGTGCCCAAGCCTGCAAGGCCCTGCGCGAAGAAGGCTACCGCGTCATCCTCGTCAACTCGAACCCGGCGACGATCATGACCGA
>JBBKXP010000442.1:0-5299 GCA_037969545.1 Paracoccaceae bacterium
GAGCGGCTGGCGCGGTTCGCGGGCTGTGGCGCAGTCAGCTTTGCCGACAGGTGGTTGCGCGCCTGAGGCGCGTCAGGTCGCCACTCCCGCCGGATCGGGCGCGGCAGGCAGTCCGCCGATCAGCGAGCGTGAGAAGCGCGTCAGCATCGCCTGCACCTCGGCGTGTTTCTCCGGTTCCCATTGCGCCACGATCTCTGACAACCTTTGGCGGTAACGGGCGCTCATGTCCGCGGACGTGCTTTGGCCGGTCGCGGTGGTGCTGATCGCCGCCCCGGTGCGGGTCGTCATGCCCTTGGCTGTCAGGCGTTCGGCGATACCGTCCAGCCGCGCCGACGGCACGTCTTCGGACCGGGCCAGTGCTGCAAGGTCAGTCGCACCCTCGGAACGGCAGGCCTGCACCAGCAGCCAGATTTCGTCAGGATCGAGGGGCACACCCAGTCGCGCGGCGACGCGTTGGAACATCGCCCATTGCTGTGCCGGGTTTTCGGCGCGGCTGACGATCATCTCCAGCTCTTCCAGCGAATCGGCGTCGCTGGGCATCGCAAAACTCTCGCCCACGGTTTCGGCGCGCCGGCCGGATTGCAGGGGTATCTCGCGCAGGAACCAGGTCAACGCAAAGCCGGCGACGGCGACGATGGCCCCGAGCAGAAAGATCGGGTGGATCGCCTCAGCATAGGCCGTGACATAGATCGCCCGGTCGGCGGCAGTCAGGGCCTGGATCGCGGCGGGTTCGACCACGGGCGCGGTTCCGGCGGGCAGTTGTGCGGTCAGGCGCTGCCCCAGCCCGGCGGCAAAGATCGCGCCAAAGACCGAGACACCGACCGATCCGCCGATCATCCGGAACAGCGTGCTGCCCGATGTCGCCACGCCGAGGTTCTTGAAATCGACGGCATTCTGCACCGCCAGCACCAAGACCTGCATCACCATGCCAAGGCCCGCGCCAAGAATCAGCATGTAGCCCGCAATGGCGACGATGCCCGACTCGGCGGTCAGCGTCGCCATCAGGCCCAGCCCGACGGCGGCCATGGCGGTGCCCGCGATGGGAAACATCCGGTAGCGCCCGATCCGGCTGATGATCTGGCCGCTGATGATGGAGGTCGCCAGCACCCCGCCCATCATCGGCGTCAGGACCATGCCCGCGGCCGAGGGCGACAGGCCTTTTACCACCTGCAAAAAGACCGGCATGTAGGTGACCGATCCGAACATCGCGACGCCGACGATGAAACCGACAAGGCAGGCGACCACAAAGATGCGGTTGGTGAACAGCGCGAGTGGCAGCAACGGTTCGGCGGCGCGGGCCTCGGCCCAGATGAACCCGGCCAGCGCCAGAACCGTCACCGCGATCATGCCAAGCATTTCGGGCGACCCCCAGGCGTAGGTATGGCCGCCCAGACTGGTGGCCAGGGTCAATCCCGTCAGCGTCACGGCCAGCAACCCGGCCCCGGCATAATCAATCTGCGGCCGGCGCCGCTCGGTCGGGGTGTTGAAGACCACCGCGATGACCGCCAGTGCGCCCAGACCCAGCGGCACGTTGATGTAGAAGATCCAGCGCCATGACAGATGCTCGACGAAAAAGCCGCCGATCAGGGGGCCGATCACCGTGGCGATGCCAAAGACGCCGCCGAACAACCCCTGATACCGGCCCCGTTCGCGCGGCGGGATGATATCGCCGATCACCGCCATCGCCGTCACCATGAGACCGCCACCGCCGAACCCCTGCAGCGCCCGGAACGCGATCAACTGCCCCATGCTTTGCGCCATGCCGCAGAGCACCGATCCGGCCAGAAACAGGACGATGGCGACCTGCAGGATGATCTTGCGCCCGAACAGATCGCCCAGTTTGCCATAAAGCGGCGTCACCACCGTCGTCGCCAAAAGGTAGCCGGTGACGATCCATGACAGATGTTCCAGCCCGCCCAGTTCGCCGACGATGGTCGGCAGGGCGGTCGAAACGATGGTCTGGTCCAGCGCGGCCAGCAGCATGACCAGCAGCAAGGCGGCAAAGATGATCCGGACGGACCGATCAAGACGCGGTCGTGGCGCATCGGTTGGATGATCGGAAAGGTCGGACAAGCCAGTTCTCCGTCAGGTAAGCCGAGATGTAATCGGGCAAAGGACGGATGTATAGCCAGCCTTCCGCTCTTGAAATCCGGCTGAATTCGGCGCGACTGGTAATTGTTGAACAGGGAACACCGGAGGCAGCCGTAGGGGCCACGATGATGCCAGCGTGACTGCGTCGCCAGCCGCAGATCCCGAACAGCCGCGCAAGCTGGACAAGTAAAGTCAGCCGGGCGTCAGTTGATCAGCCCCGCGTGGATCATCGCACCGCGAATCGCGGCACCAGTCTCGGGTGTGACGTTGACGTGCGGCGAACGCACTTCGTCATCGCAAAGCCCGAGCAATTTCAGACCATGTTTGGCGCCGCAAAGCCCCGGCTCAAGAAAGATCGCCTGATGCAGCGGCATCAGCCGATCCTGATAGTCCAGCGCCAGACGATAATCCCCGATGGCCAGGGCATCCTGAAACTCGCTCACAAGTTTCGGCGCGACATTGGCGGTGACGGAGATGCAGCCGTGGCCGCCCATTGCGTGATGACCCAGCGCCTGCGGATCTTCGCCGGTCATCTGGATGAAATCGACACCACAGGTGATCCGCTGCGCCGACACTCGGGCAACATCACCGGTCGAATCCTTGACGCCGACGATCATTGGCAGTTTCGCCAGTTCGCCCATCGTCGCCGGAGTCATGTCGATGACCGACCGGCCCGGAATGTTGTAGATGATGATCGGCAGACCGACCGCCGCCGCCACCGTGTAATGCGCGATCAGACCGCGCTGTGTCGGCTTGTTGTAATAGGGGGTGACGACAAGGGCGGCAACGGCCCCGGCCTTTTTTGCCGCCGCGACCAGCCGCACGGTCTCAACGGTGTTGTTCGACCCGGCCCCGGCAATGACCGGCACCCGACCCGCCGCGGTATTGACGACGGTGGCAACGACCAGATCGTGTTCTTCGTGGCTGAGCGTCGGACTTTCGCCGGTGGTGCCGACCGGAACCAACCCGTGCGAGCCCTGCGCGATATGCCATGCGACCAGCGATTTCAGCGCATCCAGATCCACCGCGCCGTCCTTGAACGGGGTGACAAGTGCCGGGAACGATCCCTTGATCATGATCTGCGTCCTTTTGGGCGGGGCCGCACAGCCCCCTGAAACGCGCCCGTCCTAGCCGCATTTGCGCCGCTTGCCAAGTTTGTGAGTTGCCAGCGGCGCATCGTCGGCTAGGTTGCCGCACTAACCCCGAAAGGACCCTGATGCGCTGGCTTGCCCTGTTCATTCTGCTTGCAACACAGACCCCGGCACAGACCGCGAACAACGCCGCGCTGATGGCGGCTTTTGACGCTGGCGCCGGCGGGGACTGGAACGCTGCCTACGGTTTGGTCGGGCAGGACGCGCTGGGCCGCGACCTGATCACCTGGACAAGGCTGCGCGAGGGCGAGGGGACATTTGCCGACTACATCGCCTTTGTTGCCGCCCGGCCCGACTGGCCGGGGCTGGACCGGTTGCGGGCGCGGGGTGAGGAAAACATCGACAAGGGCGCTGACGCCGACGCGGTCATCGCCTTCTTTGCCGATCAGCCGCCGCAAACCGGACAGGGCGCAGTGCGGCTGGCCGAGGCTTGGTTCGCCAAGGGCCAGCCGGACAAGGCGCAAGTGGCACTGCGCGATGCCTGGCTGGAACTGGGGCTGACCGACGCGGCGCAGGCCGAAATGATCGGCGCTTTCCCCGATCTGCTCGCCCCCTACCACGCGCTGCGTGCCGACGCGATGCTGTGGCGGTCACGTTCGGCTGATGCGGCGCGGATGCTGTCACTGCTGGACGCCGACCAACGGGCGCTGGCGCAGGCGCGGATCGCCTTCATCCGCAAAACCAGCGATACAGCGACGCGTCTGGCGGCGGTGCCTGCGGGTCTGCGCAACGATCCGGGTCTGGCCTATGACCGCTACAGTTATCTTGCCGATCGCGGCGACTGGACCGAGGCGACCGCGATCCTGACGGAACGCAGTGCCAGCGCAACCGCCCTTGGCGATCCATTCCGCTGGTCGGGCTACCGGCGCACGCTGGCCCGCTGGGCAATGCGCGAGGGGCGGGCGGACGAGGCATATCTGCTGGCCAGCCAGCACCATCTGACCGGGGGTGAGGCCTATGCTGATCTGGAATGGCTTTCAGGCTACATTTCCCTGCGCTATCTGAACAAACCGCAACAGGCGCTGCGCCATTTCCAGACCTTTGCGGCCTCGGTGGACAGTCCGATTTCCGAAGGGCGTGGCGGCTATTGGCTGGGGCGCACCTACGAGGCGCTGGGCGATCCCGATGCGGCGGCAGCGTCCTTTGCCGAGGCGGCGCAGCATCAGACCGGGTTTTACGGGTTGCTGGCGGCAGAGCGGCTGGGCCTGCCGATGAACCCCAGCCTTGCCGGGCGCGAAGAATTTGCCGACTGGCGGGGCAGCCCCCTGTTGCGCGCCGATCTGACCCGCGCCGGGCTGTCGCTGCTGGCGGCGGACCAACGCGGATCGGCGGTGTTGTTTTTCGCCAAGCTGGGGCAGACCCTGACCCGCGCCGAACTGGGACAACTCGGCGGCATGCTGGCAGCGATGAACGAGCCCTTCTTCGAGGTGCTGGTGGGCAAGGCCGCCGCCGCCCGTGGCATGATCATCCCGGCGCTGTATTTTCCGCTGCACGATCTGGCGAAACTCGACCTGCCGGTGCCGCCCGAACTGGCTCTGTCAATCGCGCGACGCGAAAGCGAATTCAACGCGGTCGTCGGCAGCCCGGTCGGGGCGCTGGGCCTGATGCAGCTGATGCCGGGCACCGCCGAGGAGGTCGCCAAGGACCTCGGCCTGCCTTTCAGCCGCGCCCGCCTGACCACCGACTGGGAATACAACGCCCGCCTCGGCGCGGCCTATCTGGCGGGGCTGGTCGAAAGTTTCGGCTACTCCCCGGTGCAGATCGCCGCAGGTTACAACGCAGGCCCCGGCCGACCCCGGCAATGGATCGACGAACGCGGCGATCCGCGTCTGGGCGAGGTCGACGTGGTCGACTGGATCGAGGCGATCCCGTTCCGCGAGACCCGCAACTATGTCCAGCGAGTGACGGAATCGATCCCGGTCTATCAGGCGCGGTTGAGCGGCCAGACCGGACCTATGGAATTCACCAAACTGCTGATCGGCAACAAGCCGGTGATCCGCCCGCAAGCCCGCCCGGATCGCAGCACCGCCGCCAGACGCGTCGCTGTATCGCTGGTT
>JBBKXP010000443.1:0-12675 GCA_037969545.1 Paracoccaceae bacterium
GACATCGCGATCATGATGCGCTGCCGCATGCCACCGGAAAATTCGTGCGGGAACATGGTGATACGCGCCCGTGCATCGGGAATTTTCACGGCGTCCAGCATCCGCACGGATTCGGTGACAGCATCACGCTTGCTCATCCCCTTGTGCAGTTGCAGCACCTCGGCCATCTGGTCGGAAATCCGGATATAGGGGTTCAGCGATGTCATCGGATCCTGAAAGATCATCGCGACCTCTTGGGCACGCAGCTTGTTCAGCGCCCGTTGCGACATCGTCAGCAGGTCATGACCGTCGAACATCGCCCGGCCCGTCGCCGCGCCGTTCTTTGCCAGCAACCCCATCGCAGCGAACGCCGTCTGGCTTTTGCCTGATCCGCTTTCGCCCACGATGGCCAGTGTTTCCTGCGCGTCGATATTGAAACTGACGCCATTCACCGCATTGACCAGCCCGTCGCCGGTGCGGAACGTGACCCGCAGATCCTGAACATCAAGCAATGTCATCTAGCGGTCCTTCGGGTCGTTTGTCATGTTACCGATCCTTCGGATCGAGGGCATCGCGCAGACCGTCGCCGACAAAGAAGAACGCAAACAGCGTCACCACGAAAAAGAACAGCGGGAACGCCAACTGCCAGATCACCCCGTATTGCATCTGACTTGCCCCCTTGGAAATCAGCGCCCCCAGCGAGGTCGACGGCTCCTGCACCCCGAGCCCCAGAAAGCTGATGAAGCTTTCGGTGATGATCAGGCCGGGGATCAGCAGGGTCGCGTAAACCACGACGATGCCCATGAGATTGGGCACGATATGGCGCAGGATGATCCGCATCGGGCGCACGCCCGTCGCAATCGCCGCCTCGACGAATTCCTTGTTCTTGATGGTCAGGGTCTGGCCGCGCACGATCCGGCTCATGTCCAGCCACGAAATCAGCCCGATGCCGATGAACAGCATCCCGATGGATCGCCCGAACATCACCAGCATCAGGATCAGCACGAACATGAAAGGGATCGCCATCAGGATATCGACAGTGCGCATCATCACGTTGTCCACCCGGCCGCCGAAATAGCCCGCGACGGCCCCATAGAGCGTGCCGACGATCACTGCGATGCCCGACCCGACCAGCCCGACAAGGATCGATATGCGGGTGCCCTGCACGGTGCGGGCGAACAGGTCGCGGCCCAGATCGTCAAGGCCAAAGTAGTGGCCGTTTTCGAACGACGGCGGGCCGTCGGCGGCGATATTGCCCATCCGTCCCCAGTCGATTTCCTCGTTGCTCCACGCCGCAAAGAAATCGCCAAGAAATGCAAACAGGCAGACCGCGATCAACACGACCAGCGATACCACGGCCGCCTTGTTCTGCGCATACCGGCGCACCGCGTCCGACCACAGCGACCGGCCCTTGGGGGCCAGCATCGCGGCACCGGCGACGCCTGCCATCACGGCCTTGTCAGGATAAACCATGGCAGCCCCCTAGTAGCGGATCTTGGGGTCGATCCATGCATACAGCACGTCGACCACAAGGTTGAAAACGATCGTCAGAACGCCGATCAGAATGGTGATTCCCATCATCACCGAATAATCCCGGTTGAAGGCGGAGTTGACGAAATAAAGCCCGATCCCGCCCGTCGAGAAATAGACATCGACGACAACCGACCCGGTGATCATCAGCACGAAGGCCGGTCCGAGGTAGGACAGGACCGGCAGCATCGCGGGCTTGAGCGCATGTTTCCAGATGATCTGCGGCATCGGCACGCCCTTGGCCCTGGCGGTGCGGATGAACCCGGCCGTCATCACTTCCAGCATCGACGACCGGGTGATCCTGGCAATCGACGCCATATACGAGGTTGAAAGGGCGATCACCGGCATCACCAGATATTGCCACTGGCCACCGTTCCAGCCACCGCCAGGCAGCCAGCCGAGCCAGAGGGTGAACAGCAGCACCAGCATGGGCGCCAGCACGAAGTTCGGCAGCGCCTGCGCCCCGACCGAAATGCCGACGGCGAAATAGTCGATCCAGGTATTCTGCCGGATCGCGGCGACGACCCCCAGACTGACCCCGACGATCACCGCGATCAGGAACGACCAGAAGCCGTAGGTCAGCGTGACAGGAAATCCCGCGCTGATGATGTCGGCGACGCTGCGATCCTTGTATTTGAACGAGGGACCGAAATCGAAATGCGCGACGATGTTCCAGATGTAATTGGTGATCTGACGCCAATACGGCTGATCCAGCCCGTACTTGGCACTGATGTTGGCCAGAACCTGCGGCGGCAGCGGGCGTTCGGAATTGAACGGACCACCGGGGGCCGCGAACATCAGCGCGAACGACAGGATCACCAGAATGAGGATGGTCGGGATCGCCACGGCAAGGCGTCGGACGATAAAGCTGAACATGGATCAGGCCCCGCAAGGATAACGGTGGATGGCCGCGCCCCCGGCTGCAGGGGCGCGGCGCATGTCGGACGCAGCCGGTTTATTCGGCTACGTACAGATCCTTGACATAGTAGTTCTGCTGAACGTTATCGACCGGCCAGTTGCGGATATGGTCGTTCAGCATCTTGTTGGCCGCGTAGTGATAGATCGGGATGATCGGCGTATCGACGGCGATGATCTGTTCGATCTGTTCATAGTCGGCCTGCGGATTGTTCGACGTGCGGGCATCGGTCGCCAGCGCGTCGACTTCTTCGTTGACGTATTTGCTGTCGTTGTAGCCCGAGGTCGAGGTCATCAGGTCGGTGAATGTCGACGCCTCGTTGTAGTCGCCGCACCAGCCGGCACGGGCAACTTCAAAGCGTTGATTGCCGCGCTCGTCCAGGAAGGTCTGCCATTCCTGATTGTTCAGCGTGGTTTCGATGCCGAGTGTCTGCTTCCACATCTGGGAAATGGCCACGGCAACGGACTTGTGCGCGTCGGAGGTGTTGTAAAGCAGTTCCAGCGACAGCGGTTCGCCACCCGCGCCATAGCCTGCTTCGGTCATCAGTTCGACGGCCTTGGCGTTGCGCTCTGCCTGGCTCATCCCGGCGGCCTCGACCACGGGCATCTCGAACCCGGCAGTCGCCCAATGGGTAAAGGTATAGGCAGGTTTCTGGCCGCCCTGCAGGACGTTGTCGACGATGATGTCGCGGTCAACGGCCATGCTCAGAGCCTGCCGCACGCGCACGTCTTTCAGGGCCTCGGGCCCGGTGTCCGACAAGTTCAGCGCGTAATAATAGGAGCACAGCAGCGGCACGCTCAGCGCCTGGGTCGGATATTCCTCGAGCAGGCGGGGATACTGGCCCGTCGGCACTTCGGTCTTGTCCAACTCGCCCGCCAGATAACGGGTCAGCGCGGCGTTTTCATCGTTGATGATCAGGTAGGTGACCTTGTTGATGTTCGTGTTGGCATCGTCCCAGTACATCGGGTTGCGCTCCATCACGAGCTTTTCCTGCTGCACCCGCTCGGACAGGACATAGGCGCCGTTCGACACCATGTTGCCGGGCTGGGTCCAGGCGTCGCCCAATTCGGTGATCGTCGCTTCGGGCAGCGGGAACGTGGTCGCGATGACGACCATCTGCGGGAAATAGGGCAGCGGCTGCGACAGCGTGACGACGAAGGTCTGATCGTCGGGGGCCGACACGGCCAGTTGGTCGGGCGTCATCTCACCGGCGATCACCGCATCGACGTTCTCGATCGACATCAGCGACATGTACCAGGAATATTCCGACGCGGTCGCCGGATCGGCAGCGCGGCGCCACGCATAGACGAAATCGGACGCCTTGACCGTATCGCCGTTCGACCACTTGGCCTCGGGACGCAGATGGAAGGTATAGGTCAACTTGTCATCGCTGACGTCGAAATCGGTGGCAACGCCCGGCACCAGATTGCCGTCCTTGTCCTGGTTCATCAGGCCTTCGAACAGTTGGCGGGCGACGTCGTTGCCAGCGACGTCCTGAATCAGGCTTGGGTCGATGGACGGAAATTCGTCCAGTTCGCGCGATGTAAAGGTCTGCAGGTCTGCGGCGGCCAGCACGTCACCGGCCATCACATGGCTTTCGGCGAATGCGGCATTGCCGAGCGCCAGCGCGAACGCCGTGGTGGAGGCGAGGAAAGTTGCACGAAGTGTCATGAGGATTCTCCCTTTTTTCGGGACCGCCGCGATGGCGACAGCCGGTTGGACTTTGCGCCATGCCGGGGCAGAGACCGGAATGGCATCACAATGGAACGATCCTTTTGACAAAGGCACCGATTGGCAAGGGCAGAATTCAACATGACCCGGCGTCACCCCTCACGATTTGACCAAATCGCGCAACCCAGTGCCAATTTGCCCGAACTGAATAGCAATGCTGACCGGATTGCATAGCCTCCTTGCCCAAATGATCGCGGGAATGTCGCAAAACCTGCATGTTCCGCCGCGAAATCAAGGCAATCACGATTCGTTCCGCGACGGCGCAAGCCGTTGTCACCCCATCTTGCAGATCGAAAGTTTGAATTTGATCATATCGCGTTTTCGCGTAATGTTGCCCCGGCAATCCAAAGGACATCGTCCGTTGAACTATTCCGCCACCACCCCGATCGCCGATAATCCGCCCGCGCACGAACTGGTGTATCACGCCCTGCGCGAGATGATCCTGTGCGGCGAACTGGAACCCGGACAGGCGGTGACCATTCAGGGGCTGGTCCAGACCCTCAAGGCCGGCATGACCCCGGTGCGCGAGGCGATCCGCCGACTGACGGCCGAAAACGCCCTTGCGTTTCAGGGCAACCGCCGGGTCTGCGTGCCGGTGCTGACACTGGAGCAGCTGGACGAACTGGCCTTTGCCCGTCTGGCGCTGGAACCGCAGCTTGCCTATTGGGCGGCCGAGCGGATCACCACCCTGCAGATCGACCGGCTTGCGGAAATCGACCAGAACCTGAACAACGCCATCGCCCGCGGTGATGTCCGCAACTACCTTTATGCCAACCACGCGTTTCACGCCCACATTAACGCCGTCGCCGGTGCGACGATCATGGCCGCGCTGGCCGAAACGCTTTGGCTGCGCACCGGCCCGTCGCTGCGGGTGATGTGTGGTCGTTTCGGCACTGCCAATCTGCCCGACATGCATGCCGGCGCTTTGGCGGCACTGCGCGCGGGTAATCCAGCTGCAGTGCGCGACGCCATCGACGCCGACATCCGGCAAGGCATCGACCAGATCAGGTTGTCGCTGAACCAGGAAGTTTAGGTAACAAGGCTCTCGAACAGGCGCGCCACCGCCTCGGCCCCCGGATCGACGTGGCCGCGCAACTGGTCGGCGTTGATATAGGCGGCCCGACCGGCCCTGGCCTGCTGCATCTGCGCCGTGGCGTTGGCCCCGGCGCGGGCGGCCTGTGCGGCCTGTGGCAAACCGTGGGGAAGTGCGGCGAGGGCCGGTTGCAACGCGTCGATCATCGTCCGGTCGCCGACCGAGGCACCGCCGATCTCCTGCATCCGGGTCAGCCCGGCGGCCAGGGCACCGTGCATCGGCAAACCGGCCGAGGCCGCATCGCCCGCCGCAGCAAAGAAGATCGCCAGCAGCACACCCGACGATCCCCCCATCGTCTCGCTCAACTCCTGCCCGATGGCGCGGTAAAGCTGCGTGTGATCGGCCAGCGGCAGCCGGTCCATCGCCTGCACCAGCGCCCGCGCAGCACCGGCAAGGGTCGATCCGGTGTCGCCGTCGCCGGATTTGGCGTCGAGCGCGTTCAGATCGGCTTCGGCGGCGATCATCACCGCACAGCAATGGGACAGGAAGGCGCGGGTTTTCGCATGATCGGAGGGCAGCGGACGGATCGGTTTCAACCCGTCCGGCAAATCGACGATGGTGACATCCGACAGCGCGCTGACCCCCGGCCAGGCCGCCAGTGGTGTCGGCGCGACAAGCGCCGCAAGGTCGGCGTCGGTTGCCGCCAGCACCGACAGCGAAAATCCCTGCATCGCCAGCGAGGTCATCATCGCCGCAGGGCCGATCACATGGCCGATCTGCCCGGCAATCGACGACTGCGCCAGTTCGTGCGCCAGAACCGCCATTTCCAGCACCGACGCGCCGCCAAGGTTGTTGAGAAGCGCAACTTGGGGGCCCGCCCCCATCACTGCCGCAAGCCGGTCGGCGACCTGCCCCATCGCATGTTTGGCCGTGGTGAAATCGACCTGTTCCACCCCCGCCTCGCCGTGTATCCCCAAGCCCAGTTCTGCCTTGCCCGCAGGGATCCGCGCCTCTTTCGGCGATCCGGGCACGGTACAGGTATCCAGCGACATGCCGATGGTGTGAGTGGCGGCGATCACCCGCTTGGCGGCGGCGGTCACATCGTCGAGCGATGCGCCGCCTGCGGCTAACGCCCCGGCGATCTTGTGAACGAACAACGTGCCCGCCAGCCCGCGCGGCTGCATCAGGTCGGGTAGCGCGATGTCGTCGTCGACCACCACCATCGCCACCTTGAGGCCGAAAGACCGCGCCCGTTCCGCGGCGAGGCCAAAGTTCAGACGGTCGCCGGTGTAGTTTTTGACGATCAGCAGACAGCCGGCCGCCCCTGTCACCGCCAGTATCCCCGCCAGCACCGCATCGACCGAAGGCGAGGCGAACACGTCGCCGCACACCGCCGCCGTCAGCATCCCCGGCCCGACGAAACCGGCATGCGCAGGTTCGTGACCCGATCCGCCGCCCGACACCAGCGCGACCTTGGAACGGTCCCAGTCTGTGCGCACGACGACGCGGATGTGGGGGTAGCCATCGAGCCGCGCCAGCCGTCCGCCGGACAGGGCGACGATGCCGTCCACGGCCTCGGTCACGATGTTTTCCTTGCGGTTGATGAATTGGGTCATCGCGGTTTCTCCTCGCTGATCCGCTGGCCGGCGGCGTCGAAATAATAGGGCGCTTCTGGGCTGATCCGCACGGTGTCACCGGGGCCTAGGGGCGTATGCGCGTCAGTGACGGTGATGATCGGGTGATTGCGAAACATCAGGTGCAGGCGGGTCTGGTCGCCCAGGTGTTCCACCCGCGTCACCACACTGTCCGCGCCATCGCCATCCTTGGGCCCCTGCACGATCTGTTCGGGCCGCAAGCCGATGGTCGTCGCCTTTGGCGGGGCGTCGCCGAACAGGTCGGCGGGCAGGATATTGATGCGCGGCTGGCCCAGACGGCTGGCCGCATAGATGCTCACCGGGTTCTCGTAGACGTCGCGCGGGGTGCCGAACTGCACCAGCCGCCCGCGATCAAGGACGCCGACATGCGTTGCCATCGTCATCGCCTCGGTCTGGTCGTGCGTCACATAAAGCAGGGTCGCGCCCGATTGCGCCTGAATGTTCTTCAGTTCCACCCGCAGATCGGCCCGCAGTTTGGCGTCCAGGGAACTCAGCGGTTCGTCCATCAGATAGACCGCCGGATTGCGCACGAGGGCGCGGCCGATAGATACGCGCTGCATCTCGCCCCCCGACAGGGCTGTCGCCTTGTTGTCGAGCTTGTGGCTGATCTGCAGCACCTCGGCCACCTCGGCCACCTTCTGGGCGATATCGGCCTTGGGGGTTTTCAGCAGGGGTGACTTCAGCGGGAATTCAAGGTTTTCGCGCACCGACAGGTGCGGGTAGAGCGAATATTGCTGGAACACCATCGCCACATCGCGCTGCGCCGGGGTCAGCCCGCGCATCGACTGGCCGCCAATCAGGATGTCGCCGCTGTCGGGTGTGGTAAGGCCGGAAACGACGCGCAGCGCCGTCGTCTTGCCCGCGCCGGTCGGCCCCAGCAGGACGACGAAGGCACCGTCGGGGACGGTCATGTCGACGCCCGCCAGCGCCACATCGGGCCCATAGGATTTTGACACGTTCTGCAGGATCACCTCAGCCATCGGCCAGTACCTTTTCGTTGGCGGCAGAGATAAACGCCCGCCCCTTGTCGGCATCGAAAAGGCTGATCGTGCGGGCATCAAAGGCGATCCCGGTCTGGGTGCCGACCTTTGCCGCATCCCCCGCCGGGGCGCGCACCTTGACCGGCCCATGGGCAGTATCGAGCGTGATGATCTGCGTCGTCCCCAGATATTCGGTGGCCGCGATCCGGCCCCGGTAGGGCGCGGCGTCGTCCAGCGCCAGGTGTTCGGGGCGGATGCCCAGCGCCAGTTTGCCGCTGACACCTTGGCGCAGGGTGGGCATGGTGATCGTTGTATCCCCAAGGGCGACAGTCTCCGCCCCGGATCCGGCGGCCCCGTCAAACCGCAGGAAATTCATCGGTGGCGAGCCAATGAAATTGGCGACGAACATCGTGGCGGGCCAGTCGTAGATATCCTGCGGGACGCCGAATTGTTCGACGACACCGTGGTTCATCACGACGATCTTGTCGCCCATCTGCATTGCCTCGAGTTGGTCATGGGTGACGTAAACCGTGGTCGCGCCCATCCGGTCGTGCAGGGCGCGCAGTTCCTCGGCCATGTGTTCGCGAAACTCGGCATCCAATGCGCCCAAAGGCTCGTCCATCAGGAAACATTTCGGTTCACGCACGATGGCGCGGCCAAGCGCGACGCGCTGTCTGTCGCCGCCCGACAAACCGCCGACAGGGCGATCAAGCAGGTCGGTGATGCCCAGAATCTGCGCCACCTCGGCGACCTTGGCCTTGACCTGTGCGCGGGGCATGCCTTGGGACAACAGCGGATAACTGATGTTCTTGCGCACGTTCATATGCGGATAAAGCGCGAACATCTGGAACACGAAGGCGATATCGCGCTGGCTCGCCGGTTTCTGGCCAACCTCCTGCCCGTCGATGAAAATCTCGCCCGAAGTCGGTAGTTCCAACCCCGCGATCATCCGCAGCGTCGTCGTCTTGCCACAGCCGGACGGGCCGAGCAACATGAAGAATTCGCCGTCTTCCACGGTAAAACTGGACGACTGGACGGCAGTAAAGGCCCCGAAATCCTTGCGCACGTTCTGGATGCGAATCTGCGCCATGACTACTCCGGGAAATGACTGACGACGATGAACATCACCGTGCCGACAAGGGTGACGATGAAGGACCATGTGAACAGGGCCAGCGCAAAGGGCTGCATCAGCATGATGACGCCCGCGCCGATCAGGATGGTTGCGACCATTTCCCAGGGGGCGCGGCGCAGGCGGGCGAGGTTTACGAAAAAGGTTTTCATTTATGCACCTCCGCTAGGTCAAGGGACGAATAGAAAGTACAGAGGGCAGCGCCCGAACCGAGGGGTGGGTGCGAAGCGCCCGCCCCGTGGGGGCGGTTCGGGCGCTGCCCGGCGTGCCGCCGGGCAAGAACAGAAAGAAAGCAAAGGGTCATTTCCGCACCGCCCCGAATGTGATCCCGCGCAGCAAGTGTTTGCGTAGCAGGATGGTGAAGACCATGACCGGGATCAGGAACAGCGTGGTCCCGGCAGCCACCGCCGGCCAGTCCTTGCCCACGCCGATGATCGTCGGGATGAAAGGCGGCGCTGTCTGGGCGTTGCCCGAGGTCAGCAGGACGGCAAAGGCGTATTCGTTCCACGCAAAGATCAGACAGAATATCGCGGTCGAGGCGATACCGGTGGCGGCCTGCGGCAGCACGACTTTGTAAAACGCCTGAAACCTTGTGTAGCCGTCGATCAGCGCCGCCTCTTCATATTCGATGGGGATCTCGTCGATGAACCCTTTCAGCAACCAGACCGACAGCGACAGGTTCACCGCCGTATAAAGCAGGATCATTCCCAGATGCGTGTCCGACAGACCAAGTTGGCGGAACATCAGGAAGATCGGGATGGCGACGGCGATAGGCGGCATCATCCGGGTGGAGAGGATGAAGAACAGCAGATCGTCCTTGAGCGGCACCTTGAAGCGGCTGAACCCATAGGCGGCCAGCGTCCCGAGGACGATGGAGAGGAAAGTTGAGCCAAAGCCGATGATGACGGAGTTAAGGAACCGTTCGCCGAACCGGCTGGGGCCGGTGATGACCATGTCGTATTGGCGCACGATGCGGTCATACCATGTGGTCGGATCGCCCAGCGCCTCGAGCGCCGAAGGCGTCAGCCGGGTGCGGCTGGTGAACAGGTTCACGTAGCCTTCGAGCGTCGGGGTGAACAGCACCTTGGGCGGATAGGAAATCGCGTCGTTGGGCGATTTGAACCCGGTGGCGATGATCCAGAGCAGCGGCAGGATGGTGATCACGGCATAGGTGATAACCAGCACGCCGGCGATCCATTTCTGGCGTTGGGATGGTTCGGTGACGGAAAAACTCATCGGGCCTTCACCTTGTTCAGCGCCTTGACGTAGATCGACGCGAGACCGAACACCGTGACGAACAGGATCACCGCATAGGCGCTGGCATAGCCGGTGCGCCATTTCTCGAACGCCTCGCGTTTCAGTTCGATGGAGGTGAGGAGCGTTGTGTCCCCGGGGCCGCCGCCGGTCAGTTGCACGACAAGATCGAACATCTTGAAATTCTCGATGCCCCGGAACAGGACCGCCAGCATCAGGAACGGCAGCGCCATCGGGATGGTGATGGTCCAGAATTGCCGCCATTTGGAAGCGCGGTCACATTCGGCGGCCTCGTAGATACTGTCGGGAATCGAGCGCAGCCCGGCGAGGCAGATCAGCATGACAAATGGCGTCCACATCCACGTGTCGACGATGACGATGGCCCAAGGCGCCAGATTGACGCTGCCGATCATCGAAAACGATGACGGATCGACGCCGGAAAAGAACGCGACCACGTAATTGAACAGGCCGATCTGCGGCTGATAGAGGAAGGTCCAGAAGTTGCCGACGACAGCAGGCGACAGCATCATCGGCAGCACGATGATCGTGGTCCACAGGTCGTTGGCCTTGAATTTCTTGTTGATCAGATAGGCCAGCGCAAAGCCGATCAGCACCTGCAGCACCAGCGTCCAGATCAGGAAATGCGCCGTCGCCTGCATCGATTGCCAGACATCGGGGTCGTTCAGGATGCGGATGTAGTTGCGCAGGCCAACGAATTCCGCCGGTTCGGCGGTGCGGTTGGCGCGGTAGTTGGTCAGCGACAGCCGGATCGTCCAGATCAGCGGAAAGATGTTGACCGCCAGCAGCAGCAGGATGGTCGGGCCGATGAAAATCCACGCAATCGCCTTGTCCGACAGGCCCTTGACCCGATGGGCAATCCGCTGGCTGCCGGTCGGCAAGGCCCGGCTGGTGCTGTGGTCGGTCATGGCGGGGGTTCCTTGCGGTTTGCGGGCAGAGAGCAGGGAGCGTCCCTGCCCGCGACGTTACGGCAAATCAGAGCGGATCAGGTTTCAGAAGTATCGGAATTCGCTGCCTCTCGCTACGCTCGAACGCGATTTCCGATCCGTCTGTTTTCATGAAAACCTGATCCGCTTTACAGCTTGCCGTCATCCTCGAACGCTTCGGTCCAGTCGGCGACCAATCCGTCGAGCGCCTCTTGCGCGGTGCCGTTACCCGCCACCACATAGTCGTGGAACCGTTTCTGGCTGTCCTGCAACAGGGTCGCATAGGACGGTTCGGCCCAGAAATCCTTGACGATGGCCATACTGTCGAGGAAGGTCTGCGCATAGGGCTGGCTGGCGGGAAAATCAGGTGCCAGCGTCACGGCTTTCAGGCACGAAAAGCCGCCCATTTCCCACCATTGCGCCTGCACCTCGGGCTGGGCGAACCATTTGATATATTCCAGCGCCGCGTCCTGCTTGGACGAATAGGACACGACCGAAATCCCCTGCCCGCCCAACTGCGCGAACTGCGCACCGTCGGGACCGGCCGGATTGACGAAATACCCGGTCTTGCCGCCGCCGACATTGGCGTCGGATTCAAATCCTGGCCAGGTGAAGGCAAAATTCATCTGCAGCGCCACTTGGCCCGATTTGAAGGCGTCGATACCTTCGCCCATATAGCTGTTGGACGACCCCGGGGGGGTGCAGCAATCATACATCGCCTTGTAGAATTCGAGGCCCGCGACCGCGCCCGGCGAATTCACGAATCCCTCCATATCGTAGGGCATGTCGGGGTTTTCATAGAGAAATCCGTAGCTGTACAGCACGTCCATCGCGCCCATCGTGATCCCTTCGGATCCGCGCTCGGTATAGATCGACGCGCCGTAAACCGTGGTGCCGTCGATGTCGCGGCCCTGAAAGAATTCCGCGATGTCTTTCAGTTCGCCAAATGTTGCCGGAACGCCCAGGGCGCGCCCGTATTTTTCCATGAATTCGGCCTGCAGTTCGGGGCGGTCGAACCAGTCCTTGCGGTAGGTCCAGCCGACCACGTCGCCGAAGGCCGGCAGCGCCCAGTAATTCGGTGTATTCTTCGGCCATTCGGAATAGCCGGTCACGGTGGCGTCGATGAAATCATCCATCGAAATGTCGTTGGCATCGAAAAAGTCGTTCAATTTCAGGTAGTGGCCGTTTTCAGCAGCCCCGCCGATCCACTGGCTGTCACCGATCATCAGGTCGCAAAGCTGCCCGCCCGAGTTCAATTCGTTCAGCATTCGGTCGGCAAAGTTGGTCCATGGCACGAATTCGAATGACATCGTGTGACCGGATTCAGCCTCGAAGCCTTTGGACAGTTCGACCAGCGCGTTGGCTGGATCCCATGCGGCCCAGCACAGCGTCAGGTTTTCCGCCTGCGCCACGCTTGCGCCGGCGATCAGCGCGGCAACTGCGGCGCTGCAGGTCAGTCTGGTGTTCATCTGATTTCCTCCCTCAGATAAGCCGCAGCCCCCTCGCCACGACTCGTTGGTGAAC
>JBBKXP010000444.1:0-3937 GCA_037969545.1 Paracoccaceae bacterium
CAGGATATCCTGCCGACCGCATTCGACCCGGTATCCTGGCATTCGCACGAATTGCTGTTCGGCTATCTTGCTGCTGTAATTGCGGGATTTCTGCTGACAGCGGTGCCGAACTGGACCGGCAGCCTGCCTCTGGTCGGTTGGCCGCTGGCGGGGTTGGCAGCGTTATGGGTTCTGGGGCGCGTGGTCATCGCGACATCGTCCTATCTGTCACCGATGTTGGCGGCGCTGGCAGATCTGGCCTTTCCCATGGCACTGACAGCGTTTCTTGCGCGAGAAATCTTCGCGGGGCGCAATTGGAAGAACCTTCCGGTCCTGGCTCTGTTGATGGGCTGGACCATTGCCAACGCCCTCTTCCACTGGGAGGCGGCGCAGGATGGCACTCCGGCGCAGGGGATCGGATTGCGTATCGGTTTGTCTGTGGCCGTACTGCTGATCTCGTTGATCGGCGGGCGCATCGTGCCGAGTTTCACCCGCAACTGGCTGGCGCAACGCGGCGCCGAACGGCTGCCGGTGCCCTTTGGCCGCGCGGACGGTGCAGTTCTGGCGCTGACGCTGGGCACGCTTGCGCTTTGGGTGGTGGGACCCGACCGAACCGTCACGGCCGTGGCCTGTGGGCTGGCGGGGCTGGCGCATCTGTGGCGACTGGCGCGCTGGCAGGGCCACCAGACCGGTGCCGAGGCCCTGGTCTGGGTGCTGCACGCTGGATATGCCTTTGTGCCGCTGGGTTTTCTGGCTGTGGCGCTGGGTCGGTTTTTCCCCGGCCTGGACCCGGCGGCGCAGCATGTCTGGATGGCGGGGGCGGTCGGCCTGATGACGCTGGCGGTCATGACGCGGGCGAGCCTTGGCCACGGCGCGCGACCCCTGCATGCTACAGGGGCGACCACCGCGCTTTATCTCGCGCTGATCGTCGCAGTTCTGGCGCGCCTGCTGGCCGGTGTTTTGCCGGGGGAAAGCTGGCTAATGCATCTTGCTGCCTGGGCCTGGATCGCGGCTTTCGGCGGGTTCGCCGTGATATATTGGCCAATCCTTGCGCGCCCGCGAAAGGCAGCGCGGCAGCCCAATCGATCGAACCTATAACTCATAGCGAAGCCCGCACACTCGACTGAAGATATTTTCCAAGGCGGCCATCGCCAAAACCAAAAGTGCAAGAATCAGGATCGGAAATAGGAAGAACTCCGAGGTTCGTTTCGTTTCATATGCGCGCTGGAGCATCTTGGGCCTGGCTAAGCCACCACAAAACAAGTTGGTCATCAGACCAGACAAGAAAGAATCCGAGAATGCCAATTACTCTGGAACGAACCGGCCGGGACAGGGTTGTAAGAGGATAGTGGCATTGAAGATGCGGCTGCGATCAACTGGTCCGCTGAAGCCAATCCCAAGGGCGTTTGCCATCCGCACTGTACCATACGGTCGGGCGCTGAAAATTACTGCCGGGCTCACAGGAACATCCGGCGGGCTGCCCCTTTGAGGAGGTCAATATGTCAGACGAAATCAACCGTGGTGAAAGCCCGGATCAGGCGCAAGAGGCCGTCGCCACGGCGAAAGGTGTCAGTCGGCGAACCTTGCTCGCCGGTACGGCTGGACTGACCATCGGGGGAGTGTTGGGCGCGCCCGCCGCTCTGGCGCAGCAAGGACGACCGGCCGGACCGTCGGCACATCACGGTCCTTCCGGAACAATGAGTGACCGCATCTATTCGGTGAACCCGTCGCACCCGGAGATGGTCGACATCGCTGAAAACCCGGCGAACGTGCCCCCGCCGATCGACCGTACCGAACCGACAACGGTCGAAGTGAACCTGGAGACGATCGAGGTCGAGGCCAACCTGGACACCAACAATGTCTATCGCTTCTGGACCTTCAACGGGACCGTGCCCGGACCGATGGTGCGCGTGCGGGTCGGCGATCAGGTCGTCGTCAACATCAGGAACGCCGAAGACAGCTTGTACGCACACAACGTCGACTTTCACGCAGCAACCGGGCCGGGCGGCGGTGCCGAGCTTTCGACCGTGTACCCCGGAGAGACAGCGTCGTTCCGGTTCAAGGCGCAGAACCCCGGGCTCTACGTCTACCACTGTGCCGTGCCGCCGGTCGCGATGCATATCGCCAACGGCATGTATGGGATGATCCTCGTCGAACCCGAAGGCGGCCTGCCGCCGGTGGACCGGGAATTCTACGTCATGCAGGGTGAAATCTATACCGAGGAGCCAATCGGCACGTCAGGCACGCTGACCGAAAGCTGGGACAAGCTGATCGACGAGCGGGCGGAATACATCGTTTTCAACGGCCATGTCGGCGCATTGACGGAACACTATCCGTTGCGGGCGCAGGTGGGGGAAACGGTGCGCATCTATTTCGGCGTCGGCGGGCCGAACTATATGTCGTCCTTCCACGTGATCGGCGAGATTTTCGACCGGATCTACCCCGAAGGATCGCTGGTAAGCCCGCCGATTGAGAGCGTGCAAACGATCAAGGTCGCTCCAGGCGGGTCGGGAATTGTGGAGTTCAAATGCGAGGTCCCGGGCCGTTTCGTTCTAGTCGATCATGCCCTTTCACGCGTCGAACGCGGACTTGCGGGCTACCTGTTTGTCGAAGGCGAGGAGAACCCCGAAATCTTCGCGCAGTTGCAGGAACCGACCGATCAAGTCCCGGAAGCTGTCGCCCCCAGCGGTGCCGCACCCGACGATGGCTGAAGCATACCGAACATCTCAGGCAGGAAGGTAAGGCGATGTTCGTCAACGACGTTCCCGAGACGTCCCGCGCGTGGCTGGTGCTCATTGCGCTGGATGCCCGATTGATCGAAGCCGCCAGGCTGCTGGCGGGCGGAACCGACATCGTCGTCGTGCATGACCACGAAGGCGTCGTGCAGGGCGTGGTCACCAAGACCGATGTCGTCAGGCAGATGGGCGTCTGCGAGGGTGCCGCGTGCCACTGCCCGGTGTCTACGGTGATGACCCGCACCCTCGTGCTGTGTCATGGGAGTGACCTGTTGCAGGACGCGTCCCTGAAAATGAAGACGCGACATCTCAAGAACATTGTCGTGGTGGACGAGAACAATCGCCCTCTCGGGTTGCTGACCGCGCGGTCCATTCTCCGCGTCCTGTTGGGCGACGCCCGGCACGAGGAGGAGCAGTTGGTCGATTACGTCAGCGGCGTTGGCTACCGATGAGCGTTTCTCGCACCATGGACGCCGCTCGCGTGAGGAAAAGTTGATGCCGGATTCCGATCTGCCCCAAGGTTCATCCGAGTTTCGATTGAGTGCGCTGTCCCGGTGGGACAACGAAGGCGGCGCCATCGCGGCTGCGGCGCGCGAGGTGCACCCGGACGTGCCGGACATGACGAACGCCGAGCTTGTGCTCCTCCGTGTCCGAGTGATTGCCCTCGAGAATTTGTTGATCGCTGTCCTTGCGGAAGGTTCGGACCGGCAGCGCCAGACGGCACGCGAAATGGCTGACGTCATCTCTCCCCGAAGCGGCTCTACCCAGCATACTCTCACGATCCGAGCGGCCCAGCACATGACTGACCTCGTAGACCGTGCGGTTCACGTCCGGGTGGCACAGCCTTGATGGGCCGGGGCATTGTGAAGCGGGGTGAGCGGCCCGCCAAAGTCGAACCCTCCGCGACGCCTGACTCCATGTACTAGGCGTTGGGATAGAAAGTAATAAAATCAATGTTTTGCAGGTGGAGAAGATTCGCCCGCAGTCGCGTTCCCTCCGCCACTTGCCCTACAGGAAAGTTTCTCCAGATCCGGCTGTGGCGGGATTTTTTCGTTATATTCAAGGGTTATGCGGGAAAGGCTAAACACCTCCGACCGCACTTTGAGGACGAAATCGTTCTCTGTCGCTCGTTGTTCTCTGAAGCTGATGGCTGCGCCGATTTGGTGAATAGCTAGTAAGGTGTTGAAAAGGCAGTTATTTTCATGCAAAGTGTTCTGAGTTGG
>JBBKXP010000445.1:0-3775 GCA_037969545.1 Paracoccaceae bacterium
AGGATATCGCTGCTGAACGTCGCTTGCCGCCCCGATTTGCGCGCGGATGGCGTGTTGCGTTCGATCAGTCCCGCGATGGTGGCAGAGGCGCGAAAGGTGCGTTTCATCACTGCATTGCCCGCCAGCCAGGTTTCCAGCCCGTCCTGCAATGCCGCGAGGTCGAAAAGCGGGGCAGGGTCCGCGACCGCTTCCAGCCCCCAGATCAGCGTGGCATAGTCGGTGGCGACAAAGCCAAGGGGGTCGAGCCCCGCCGCCTCCATCCGCCTCGTCAACAGCAGGCCGAGCGTCTGTTGCGCGTTGCGCCCTGCAAAGCCGTAAACGCAGGTATGGGCGCGGCCTTCGAAATCAAAGCATTCCACCAGAATCCGGTCGGCCTCGGGCAGGTGCGAAACCTGCCGTTGCAGCGCCAGCCAATCCGCCGTGTGGGCGGGCAGTTCGGGCCAGTCGGGCTGGTCGAACATCCGCAGGATGCGCGCCGAAAGCTGCGTCGACGTGGCGAATTTCGTGCCCATGAAGGCGGCGATCTTTGGGCGTTTGGCCGCCGAGCGCGTGACCTCGACCACAAGGTCTTGCAGGCGGTCGTAGCGCACGATGTGCCCGCCGATCAGAAAGGTGTCGCCCGCCGTCAGGGTGGCGGCGAAACTCTCCTCGATCTCGCCCAGCATCTTGCCGCCGCGAAACCGGACCTTGAGCGTATCCGTATCCTGAATCGTGCCGATGTTCATGCGAATGCGCTGTGCGGCGCGGGCGTCGCGAAGTTGCCAGCGGCCGTCGGGGCGCTGCAGCAGCCGTTTCCATTTGTCGTAGGCGCGCAGGGCATAGCCCCCCGTGGCGACGTAATCGAGGCAGTCGTCAAAGGCGGCGCGGCTCAACCCGGCATAGGCCCCGACGCTGCGCACCTCGGCCAGCAGTTCATCGGCATCGAAGGGCCCGGCGCAGGCCCGGATCAGGATATGCTGGCACAGGACATCGCGTGGCCCAGCACCCTTGGGGTCGCCGTCAAGGTCGTTTTCCAGCGCCGCCTGAATGGCGGCGACGCATTCGACGACCTCGAACCGGTTGGCGGGCACCAGCAACGCCTTGGAGGGGGCGTTGTAGCGGTGGTTGGCCCGCCCGATCCGCTGGATCAGGCGCTTGACGTTCTTCGGCGCGCCAACCTGAATGACCAGATCGACATCGCCCCAGTCGATCCCAAGGTCGAGCGATCCTGTGCAGACGATGGCCCGCAACTGCCCCGCGACCATCGCCGCCTCGACGGCCTGTCGCTGGCCCCGGTCAAGGCTGCCGTGGTGGATGCCAATGGGCAAGTTCTCGGTATTGGCAAGCCAGAGGTTGTGAAAGAAAATCTCGGCCTGCGCCCGCGTGTTGTGGTAGATCAGCGTGGTGTTGTGGGCCTTGATCTGGGCCATGACCTCGGGGATGGCGTGTTTGGCCCCGCCACCCATCCAGGGCGGGTCGGCGACAGTGACCAGCATGGCGATGTCGGGCGGCGGGCCGGGGTCGGCGAGGATGATCGGACAGGGGTCGGGATTATGCGCAAGGCCTTTGGCAATCGCCGCCGGATCGTCCACCGTGGCCGACAGCCCGACCCGGCGCAGTCCGGGGGCGAGGGTTTGCAGGCGCTACAGGGCCAGCATCAGCTGATCGCCCCGCTTGCTTTCGGCCAGCGCGTGAATCTCGTCGACGATCACCCGTTGCAACCCGGTAAAGATCCGTGGCGCGTCCTCGTAACTGATCAGCAGGGCGAGGGATTCCGGTGTCGTCAGCAGGATATGCGGCGGGTCGGCGCGCTGGCGGCGTTTCTGGGTATAGGAGGTGTCGCCGGTGCGGTCCTCGATCCGGACGGGCAGGCCGATTTCGTCCACCGGCGTGCGCAGGTTGCGTTTGATGTCGGCGGCAAGCGCCTTCAAAGGGCTGACATATAACGTGTGCAGGCCGGTGTGGGTACCATCGGCGAGTTCGGCCAGCGTTGGCAGGAACCCCGCCATCGTCTTGCCGCCCCCCGTCGGGGCGATCAACAACAGGGCCGGGGCATCGGCACGCGCCAGCATGTCCAACTGATGCGGATGCAGCTGCCAGCCGCGGGCGGTGAACCAGTCGGTGATCGGGGCGGGCAACGTGGTCATGCGGGGCAACCTGACGTGCCCGGCGCGGGGGTCAAGACCCGGCATTACCCAAGACCTGGCTTGTCATCATTTTCGGCGGCGCGTATCCATGATCCGACGGACCCCGGCGGCGCCACTGGCGGTGAAAACCGCCTTGACGGCACCGCGGAATCCTCATATCCGACGCTGACCGAATTCATGGCCTTGCCGTATCTGCAAGGTCATCTTGTTTTGACAGGGGTGCCGCCGCACAGGCCGGGCATCCAGAACCAAAGGAAAACGCCATGTCGCGCCGTTGCGATCTGACCGGAAAAGGCCCGATGTCGGGCAACAATGTGAGCCACGCCAAGAACCGGACCCGCCGCCGGTTCCTGCCGAACCTGCAGGACGTGACGCTGATGTCGGACGCGCTTGGCAAATCGTTCAAGTTTCGCATTTCGAACGCGGCGCTGCGGTCAGTCGATCATCGCGGTGGCTTTGATGCGTTCCTCGCCAAGGCCAAGGATGCCGACCTTTCGCCCGATGCGCTGAAGGTCAAGAAAGAGATCGCCAAGGCGCAGGCCGCCGCCTGATCCATCCGGTTTCGTCAATTTGAAAACCCGGTCCGGTTGGGCCGGGTTTTTTCATGGCGTCTACGGCCAGTGATCCCGGGGCCATGCTGCATAGGTGCCCTTTTGGCGGCGCCGCGAAGGTGCTAGATGCTGCAAATGACTGACCTGCTGCGCCTTTTCGCTTTCATCGTCGCACTGTTTTCTGGCGCGTCGGCGATGGCTGACGGGATCAAGGTCGTTGACTCCTACGTCATCTCGAACGGCCCGGCCGCGCCGACCGGGGCCGCCTATATGGTCATCCGCAACGACGGCGACACCGATGACCGCCTGCTTTCTGTGCGGTCGGACGCGGCGGCGCGGATCATGGTGCATGTCACGACCCAGACGGATACCGGGGTGATGCAGATGCGCGCGGCCGATGACGGGCTTTTGTTGCCTTCACACGGGCAATTGCTGTTGGCCCCCGGTGGCACTCACGTGATGTTGATGGGACTGACAGCACCGCTTGTCGTGGGTGAAACCGTGCCCGTGACGCTGGTTTTCGAGGTCGCAGGTGACGTTCCGGTCGACCTGGTTGTCATCGCCCGCTAGCCGGTATTGCTGACAGGTCCGTCTGCATTTGCTAAGAACAGACAAAGCAAAGACGTGGGGGACAACATGAAAGCACCGTGGCATTTGTGGATGGTTGGTCTTCTGTCGCTGGTCTGGAACTTCGGCGGCGCGTTCGACTATGCAATGACCCAAACCCGGGCCGCGTGGTATATGTCGGCGTTTACGCCCGAACAGCTTGCGTATTTCTACGGCTTTCCGGCCTGGGCCGTGGCAACCTGGGCGACAGGCGTCTGGTTTGCCCTGATCGGATCGCTGCTGTTGCTGCTACGCAGCCGCTGGGCCGGGTCTGCCTTTGCGCTGTCGATCATCGGGATTGTCCTGACGTCGGTTTATACCTTTGGAATCGCTGACACATCGATGGCCGAATTGACGGGGCCGGGGGCGCTGGCCTTTACCGCCGCGATCTATGTGGTCACAATCGGGCTTTGGTTCTACGCCCGGGCGATGCGGGTGCGGGGCGTGCTGCGCTAAGGCTGCCGCTCGCCCGCCGCCGCAGGGGCGATGCGC
>JBBKXP010000446.1:0-3789 GCA_037969545.1 Paracoccaceae bacterium
CAGATGCGCTAAATGATCGAACGCCAAAAATGCACGAGTTCTCACCGCTGGTCCCGAGGGACACCCTCATCGCGACCATTGCCGCAACTTCAGAAATACAAAAAAATGCAATGATCGGCGCTATACCCGCGAAAACAGCATACCATATTCGCTTCCGGCGAACGAAGCGGAGCAACATGATAAAAGTCCCAAGTGCGCCAGCTATTGGGATCAACAGAAACGGCAAATACACTATGGTTTTAGCATACCAAACGTAACCCATTCCTGAAAAGAAGAATAGCGCCTGAAATTGACCAGCGATCAGATACATGCCAACAGTTACTGCCAAATGAAATGCTAGGACGGCTATCAAAAATCTGATCAACATATTTCTTGCCGTCTTTTGAACCCACTAGCATTTTTATTCTATCGGCTTGGCCCTTGAACATAAAGGCCTCAAACCAGAGACCCGACACCGACCACGCTAACCCCCCACCGTCCCCGTCGCCTTCCTCTGGCGCGCCCGTTCCAGCCCCAGCGCCCGTTCGCGCCAGATGATCAGCACGCCGGCCGAGATCACCACCGCCGCGCCGCCCAGCATCGTCCAGGTCGGCACTTCATCGAACACGAAATACCCGACGCCCAGCGCCAACAGCATCGAGGTATATTCGAACGGCGCGATCAGGGATGCGTCGGCGTGGCGATAGCTGGAGGTCAGGAAGATTTGCCCGACGCCGCCTAAGATCCCGCACAGGATCAGCAACACAAATTCACCCAAAGTCGGCCAGACCCAGCCCCAGGCGATCGTCACCAGCGACAGGCAGGACGCGGTCACCGAAAACCAGAAAACGATGGCGGCGGTGCCTTCGGTCGCCACCAGTTTGCGCACAAACACCTGCGCCAGCGCTGCACAGAACGCGCCACCCAGAACCACAACCGCGCCGAGGGTCTGGATAGGGTCCATCTGCGCCCCGACCGACAGACGCGGTGACAGGACGATCATGACACCAACAAGGCCCAAAGCGACCGCAGACAGGCGAAACGCCCTTACCTGTTCGTTCAGGAACATCGCTGCAAAAATGACCACCAGCAGCGGCGCGGCATAGCCGATGGCGGTGACTTCGGGCAGCGGCAACAGGCCCAGACCGGCAAACCCCAGCCCCATTGCGGATGTCCCGACCAGGCCGCGCCAGACATGGCCCATCGGGTTGGCGGTGCGCAACCCGCCATGCAATTCGTGGCGCAGCAGCAGCCAGACCACGATCACCGGCATCGCAAAGAACGACCGAAAAAATACCGCCTGACCGGGCGGTACATGGTCGGAAACAGATTTGACGATACTGGCCATGATCATAAAGATGCAGACCGAGATGACCTTGAGGGCGATACCGCGAAGTGGTTGCATCAGGGGCCCCTTTCACGGGGGCACCCTAAGCGGGACTTGTGGCGGGTTGAACCCGCAAAACCTCAGGCGCGATAGCCCCGGTCGATGCGCAGAAATTCCCGGATACCGCGGGTGGATCGCGGTGCGCGGGCCTGTTTTGCCAAGGCTGCGGTTGCCGGATTGGCGACCCCGGCGCGGTCAATCCGCAGAAATTCCCGTAGGCGGATATTGTCCTGGTGCCGGTGGGGGGTGTCGATCAGGTGACGTCGCATGGCAGCTCCTCCAGTGATCTCTAGGAGGCCCAGAATAACACAACCAGAGCGATTCTGCATTACCTTGATGGGCTGACCCGCAGAACGGCGCCATCAGGCGCATCGATCAGCAACAGCAGTGTGCCGTCATCGCGCAATTCGACATCACGCACCCTGCCGACATCGGGCAACATCCGTTCTTCGCCGATAACCCGGCCTTGCGACATTTTCAGGCGCACCAGCCTGCCGGGGCTTAGCGACCCGATCAGAAGATCGCCCTGCCAGTCGGCAAAGGCATCGCCCTGATAGAACACCATCCCGCCGGGGGCGATCACCGGATCCCAGTAATAAACCGGCGGTTCCATGCCCTGCATCACCGCCTGCCCCGATCCGACCGGGCTACCATCGTAATTGACGCCGTAGCTGATGACCGGCCAGCCATAGTTCAGCCCCGGCTGCGGCTGGTTCAGTTCGTCACCGCCAGCGGGCCCGTGTTCGATTGTCCAAAGCCCGGCGGGGCCCATCGTGGCGCCCTGCATGTTGCGGTGGCCATACGACCAGATCGCATCGCCAAAGGGGTTGTCATCGGGCACAGATCCATCGCGATTCAGGCGGATGACCTTGCCATAGGTGGTCGTCAGATCCTGCGCCAGCACGCGCTCGGCCTCGGACGAATGTTCGCCGGTGGTGATGAAAACATGCGGGCCGTCGAAAACGATCCGCGATCCGTAGTGCATCGGTGTCTGGGACGGCGGGGATTGCACGAAAATGTCTTCGGTCTGGGTGATTGCGGTTGCGTCCTCTGAAAGGACGCCCCGCGCCATCGCGGTGACCGTGCCGCCGGCGACCGGCTTGGCATAGGTCCAATAGACCTGCCTATTGTCGCTGAAATCTGGTGGCACGGCGACGTCAAGCAGGCCGCCCTGACGGCGGGCGTCAACCTCGAAAAGTCCTGAAACAGGGTCTGACAAGGCCCCATCGGGGCGCAGCAACCGCATGCGGCCGGGGCGTTCGGTGATCAGCCAACCTTCGCCCGGCAGCGTCGCGATACCCCAGGGATGTTCCAGCCCCGATGCAACGACATCGGTCGACACCGCGGTCGCAGGCAGCGCCGGGGCGCGGGTCTGGTCGGCAAACTCCGGGGTGAAACCTGCGTTCGGGGCACCCTGTGGCACCTCCTGCGCCGCGCAAGCCATGGGCCAGAGCATGAACATCATAATTCGCATACTATTCCTCCAATCGGTTGACCGCCCATTCTGCCGCATCAGCCACTGCCGCGTCAGGGTCCGTCAGCAGATCCCTGGCGACGGGTTGCAGCGCCGGGTTCCCGGAATTGCCAACGGCATAGAGCACATTGCGCACAAACCGGTCGCGTCCGATCCGTTTGACCGGGCTCCCCGAGAACCTAGTGCGAAAGCCGGCGTCATCCAGTCCGGCAAGATCGGCGAGCGGCGGAGCGCGCAGATCGTCGCGTGCGGCAAGGCGGGCATCGCGGCCACTGACCGCGAATTTGTTCCAGGGGCAGACGGCCAGACAGTCGTCGCAGCCAAAGATGCGATTGCCCATCAGCGGGCGCAATTCCACGTCAACGGGCCCATGATGTTCGATCGTCAGTTAGGAGATGCAGCGCCGGGCATCCAACTGATAGGGGGCCGGAAACGCCGCTGTCGGACAAATGTCCAGACAGGCGGTACAACTGCCACAATGATCGGTTTCGGCCTTGTCAGGCTCTATATCAACCGTCGTAAAGATCGCCCCGAGAAAAATCCAGTTGCCCAGATCGCGGCCCAAAAGATTGGTGTGCTTGCCCTGCCATCCCAGACCTGCCGCCTGCGCCAGAGGCTTTTCCATCACCGGGGCAGTATCGACGAATACCTTGATTTCGGCCCCCGGCACCCGGTCGATCAGCCAACGGCCGACAACCTTGAGCCGCTTCTTGACCACGTCATGATAATCGCTGCCCTGGGCGTAGATCGAAATCGCGGCGCGGTCGGGCTGGTCCAGCACCGCCATCGGATCGTGATCAGGGGAATAGCTTTCGGCGAACATGATCACCGACCGGGCGGCCGGCCACAGCGCCGCCGGATCGCCGCGCCAGGGCACGCGTTCGGCCATCCAACCCATCTGGCCATGCCGCCCGGTCGCAAGGAACTGCGCCAGCCGGGCGGCATGGCC
>JBBKXP010000447.1:0-5008 GCA_037969545.1 Paracoccaceae bacterium
TCGCGGGCAAGGCGGCGATGGCGGCGGGGTCGACATCCGTCACCCAGACCTGCGCCCCATCGGCGACAAAGGCCTGCGCCATCGCCAGCCCGATGCCGTTGGCACCGGCGGTAATGAGCACCCGTTTCATCGTACGCCGACCGCCGCGCCAGCGCCTGTCGGGCTGGGCAGTTTGGCGTGGGCTGCTGCCACTCTTGCTAGCGGTTTTGCGACTCTGTCGTCCGGGTCAGAGGCCTTGCGGGATGCAAGGCTGACATGGATCAGCATGTGCTCGCCAGTCGCCAGTTCACGCCTCCCCTCGAACATCCGGTGGAACAGGTGCAGCTTTTTGCCCGCCCCCAACAGCACCTGCGTTTCGACCCTGATCCGCGCCCCCGCACGGACCTCGTCCAGATGCCGGATATGGGTTTCGGCGGTGAAATAACTGCCACCGGACGCAATGTAATCGGCATCGCACCCGACCAGCGCCATCATCCGGTCGGTGGCGTCGCCAAAGGCCTGCAAATACCGCGCCTCGTTCATGTGGCCGTTGTAGTCGGTCCAGTCGAGCGGCACGGCGCGATCCACCGTGACGATGGGTGCGGCGGCATTCAGATCGACCTGAGCGGTGCCGATCCGGGCATCCTGCGCGTTCAGCAATTTGCCCGCGCCCCAGTCCCGCGCCTTGAGCCCGCGCAAGATCGTCACCAGATTGTTGTCGCGGGTCCGTTCCAACTCGCGGATCGTGTGCATCCCTGATTGCGCGTCGGACTGGCCCGCCACCGCGTCGATCAGTTCGTCGGTCAGCTCCGGCACATCCATCAACTTGGTCCAGGGCCAAGACAGGCACGGCCCGAACTGTTCGATGAAATGCCGCATCCCGGCCTCGCCACCGGCGATCCGATAGGATTCAAACAGGCCCATCTGCGCCCAGCGCAGGCCAAAGCCATAGCGGATCGCGTTGTCGATCTCCTCGGTCGTGGCGATGCCGTCCTTGATGAGCCAAAGTGCCTCGCGCCAGACGGCTTCGAGAAAACGGTCGGCGATGTGGGCGTCGATTTCCTTGCGCACATGTAGGGGGTAGCAGCCGATTTCGGTCAACACCTCCTTGGCGCAGGCGATCATTGCGGGCGTATTGGCGGGGCTGGGAACCAGTTCGATCAGCGGCAGCAGATAGACCGGGTTGAACGGATGGGTGACGATGATCTGGCCAGGCCGGGCCGCATTTTCCTGCAATTCCGATGGTTTGAAGCCCGAAGTTGATGACCCGATGATCGCGTTGCCGTCGCAGGATTGCTGCAGGGTGCGGTAGACCTTGTGTTTCAGATCGAGGCGTTCGGGCACGCTTTCCTGGATCCAGGCTGCGCTCTCGACCGCCTCGGTCATGCTGTCGTGAAAGGTCATTGCGCCTTCGGGGGGCAAGGCGACATCCGACAGCCCCGGCAGCGACCGGCGGGCGTTGTCGAGCACCTCGCCCACCTTGCGCCGGCTTTCCGGATCGGGATCATAGACCCGGACATCCCAGCCCATCAGCCGAAACCGTGCAGCCCAGCCGCCACCAATCACCCCGCCACCGATGATGGCCGCCGTTTTCGTCGTCATGGCGCTATCCCTTGCAATGCCGCGAGCCTGTAGCCGTTAAAGTCGAGAATTTCCCGCGCCGCCGCCAGTCGGTCGGCGGGAATCCGGGGGTCGCGGTTCAGGATCCATCCCGCTTGCCCATCCAACGTGCCGATCACGGCTGTGCGATAGGTCTGATCGACCCAGAGGATCCAGAACCCGGGGGCTGGAAAGGCATTCGCCGGGTCGGGGCTGGTAACCAGCGCAAGGTCAAAGCGCCCCGGCCCGGCGATCGTCGCGCGGCCTTGGGCAGTCTGGCGGACCGCGCCGTCGGAATCGCGGCATTGATAAGCGACCTCTGCACCGTCGAAGCGGAACTGCGCCGCAGCGCAGCCCCCCTCGAACGCCGTGGCGTAGCGGGCGACGACATGCCAGTTGCCGTCGAACCGGCCCGAATCGAACATCGCAATCGTGCCGATCGGCACGGCGCGGTCGCGGTAGCCGGAACCGCCGACAGGTGCCGGTGGCGTCGCATTACAGGCTGTCAACGCCAACAGCGCAATCGCTGCACGGATCACGCAGCCACCGGGGCGCGTTTCGTCAGCCCCAGTTTCGCGCGCACATCCGCCGGACCGATCACCCTTGCGCCCATGTTCTCGATGATCGTCACCGCCCGTTCGACCAACTGCGCGTTGGTCGCCAGCTGTCCCTTGCCCAGCCAGAGGTTATCCTCGAGCCCAACGCGCACATTGCCCCCTGCCAATACGGCAGCGGCGACATAGGCCATCTGGTTGCGGCCCAGCGCAAAGGCGGAAAAGGTCCAGTCGTCCGGCACGTTGTTGACCATCGCCATGAAGGTGTTCAGGTCATCGGGTGCGCCCCAAGGCACGCCCATGCACAGTTGCACCAGCGCCGGACTGTCCAAAACCCCGTCCTTGACCAGTTGTTTCGCATACCAGAGGTGACCGGTGTCAAACGCCTCGATCTCCGGCTTGACCCCAAGCGCGGTCATCATCCCGCCCATCGCGGTCAGCATGCCGGGCGTGTTGGTCATGACATAGTCGGCCTCGGCAAAGTTCATCGTGCCGCAGTCGAGCGTGCAAATCTCGGGCAGATTTTCCGCGATATGCGCCATGCGTTCGGTCGCGCCAGCCAAATCCGTGGCGTTGGTCACAGGGAACGGGGATTCAGTGCCGCCGAAATAGATGTCGCCGCCAACCCCGGCGGTCAGGTTCAGCACGACGTCGGTTTCGGCATCCCTGATCCGTTCCGTCACCTCGCGGAAATAGGCTAGCGTGCGCAACGGTGCGCCGCTGTCGGGGTCGCGCACATGGCAATGGACGATGGCGGCGCCCGCCTTGGCCGCTGCAATGGCGCTGTCAGCGATGTCCTTTGGCGAACGCGGCACATGCGGGCTGCGGTCGTGCGTCGCGCCGGCACCAGTCACGGCGCAGGTGATAAAGACCTCTTGGTTCATATGCAGTGGCATGATGTGTCCCCCTCATGTTTCGCCAATTCGTCGACGATTCCGGGTGCCGACGCAACCCTGCTGTCGCCAAACGACGTGCCTTGGCCTTAGTACGGCATCGGGTTGGCGCGGTGGGTCTGGTCGATTGCCTTGCTCACCTCTTTGGACAGGACCAGATCGTCGCCCTTGAGAAGATGGGCGAGTTGCGCCTGGGTCGTCGCGCCGAATATCGACGAGATCTGAAAAGGCCGGGTCCGTTGCCACGCCATCGCCATGTGTACCGAGTCGATGCCGTGCTGCGCGGCAAGGTCGACGTAGGCCTGCACGACCGTATCCAGCCGCGCCGTCTGACGGCCGCCCAGATCGGGGACCAATGACTTGCGGCTGCCCGCAGGGACAGCGCCGTTCAGGTATTTGCCGGTCAGCAGCCCGGCAGCAAGCGGCGAGAACGACAACAGCGTCACGTCCTCGTTCACCGACATTTCCGCCATGTCGGTATCGTAGAGGCGGCACATCAGCGAATATTCGTTTTGCACCGACGCGACGCGCGGCCCGCCCGTTTGTGCTGCGACGTCGATCCAGCGTGTGGTGCCCCAGCAGCTTTCGTTGGACAGACCAAAGGCGCGGACCTTGCCGGATTTGATGACTTTTGCCATCGCGCCCAGCACGTCGGCCATGTGATCCATCGTCTTGGCGCGGTCCTGCTTGGAGGGGTCATATGTCCAGTTCTGCCGGAACATGTACGACCCGCGCGTCGGCCAGTGCAGTTGGTAAAGGTCGATGTGGTCGGTCTGCAACCGCTCCAGCGACTCCTCGACCCCTTGTGCAATGTTGGTGCCGTCATAGCCGGCGCCACCGCGTTTGAAACCACCGTTGGGGCCGCTGATCTTGGTGGCGATCACCACGTCGTTGCGGCGACCGGATTTGGCCAGCCAAGTCCCGACAATCTTTTCCGAGCCACCCACCGTGCCTTTGGCGACCGGGTTGACCGGATACATTTCGGCGGTGTCGATAAAGGTGATCCCGGCAGCAAGGGCCATGTCGATCTGCGCATGGGCATCAGCCTCGGGGGTCTGGTTGCCGTAGGTCATGGTGCCCAGACACCAGTCAGAGACCATGATGCCCGTCTGTCCCAAAGCAATCTGTTTCATGTTCTGCCCCTGCTGATACGGCGCCAGAGGTAGCCTGCCCCCTGCCCTTGGGCAACCTGCGTTTTGGCATTGCACGCCCCGGCGCGTCGACCCAAGGTGCGCCCCATGCGGATGATGATTTCCTTTGCGGCGCTGTTTTTGTCAGTGATCCTGTTGCAGCTCTCGTCGGGTGCGATGGGCCCGCTGGATGCGCTGACCGGCCTTGCCACCGGGTTCACCCGGGCAGAGGTCGGTTTCCTCGGCTCGGCACACTTTTTCGGGTTCTTCATCGGCTGCTGGTGGGCGCCACGGCTGATGGGCGAGGTTGGCCATTCCCGCGCATTCGCCACCTTTACGGCGATGGGCGCGATCGGCATTGCCGCGCATATCATGGTGACCGACCCGCTGTGGTGGGCCCTCTTTCGGGTTGCGGCGGGGATCTGCGTCGCGGGGTGCTATACGGTGATCGAGGCGTTCCTGCAGGCCAAGGTCACCAACGAAACCCGTGGCCGGGCGATGGGCACCTACCGGGTCGTCGACATCGGCGGGTCGCTGTTGGCCCAAGGGATGATCGGGTTTCTGACCGACATGCCGACCTATATCGCCTACAACCTGCTGACGATCCTGTGCTGTGCGGCGATCCTGCCGATGGCGGTGACGCGGGTGGCGCAACCGGTGACCGCGTCGACAACGCGCCTGCGGCCCTCGATGGCGTGGGATATCTCGCCCCTGGCAACCCTGGGGGTGGTCGTCGCGGCCTTGTCGGCAGCGTCGTTCCGGATGGTCGGCCCGATCTACGGGGCCGAGGTCGGATTGGCGGCCAGCCAGATTGGCTATTTCCTGGCGGCCTTCGTCGCGGGTGGTGCGGTGG
>JBBKXP010000448.1:0-27824 GCA_037969545.1 Paracoccaceae bacterium
GCCGCACATCCGCGCCGCCGCTAAGGTCAACATCGGGCGTAAACGCTTACCGCCAGCGCCAACCAGATGCGCTGTGACTTCGGGGATTCGCGGCGCATGTTCAGACGCCATCCGCGCGATGATCATTGCGTTGACCGCCTCAAGATCGTCCGCCAACACCTGCGCCAGCCTTTCACGAGGCTTTGTGGCGGCGTGATCAAGGCTCATGAACGGCTCCGTGACGGTGATGGACAAAGGCAAAGTGCCACCTTAGGTCTGAGGATATGAAGGAACTTCTGCGCACTAACGACCCTACCGTGGTCGCCTTTGCAACCGCCCTTTTGGGTGGTGAAGGTATAGAGTGGTTCGAACTCGACGTAAACATGAGCATCCTCGATGGCAGCATCGGCATTTTGCCGCGCCGGCTCATGGTGCGCGACCGCGATCACGGACGGGCAGTCGTTGTGATGCGCGACAACGAGATCGACCTTGGACAGTGACCGACACGACGCATGACGCTTTCCTTGGCGGCCGGCTGTCCATCGTCCAGCCGGCGCGGGGCTATCGGGCCGGGGTCGATGCGGTCCTCTTGGCGTCGGCCGTTGCGGCTTCAGCAGGACAGACGGTGTTGGATCTGGGCTGTGGTGTCGGCGTGGCATCGCTTTGTCTGGCTTCCCGGGTGCCGGGGGTGGCCGTAACTGGGGTCGAGTTGCAGCCGGCCTATGCCAATCTGGCGCAAACCAATGCCACGGCAAATGCCCTGCCTCTCGAAGTGATCACGGCTGACCTGCGCGCCCTGCCTGCCGGACTGCGGCAACGCAATTTCGATCATGTCATGGCCAACCCGCCCTATTTTGATCGCCGGGCCGGAACCGCGTCGACCGACCCCGGTCGCAACACCGCTTTGGGCGGCGATACGGCACTGGCCGACTGGATCGACTGCGCGGCGCGACGGCTGACCCCCCGGGGTCGGCTTACCCTGATTCTGAGGATCGAACGGCTGCCCGATGTGCTGCCGCTGCTGGCAGAGCGTCTGGGATCCATTTTCGTCCACCCCATCGCCGCCCGTGCTGACCGTCGACCTCACCTGTTCCTGCTTCAGGCCCGCAAGGATGGCCGCGCCCCGTTTCGGCTGGCGGCCCCACTGATCATGCATGCAGGCGTTCAGCACCAACGCGACGGCAAGGATTACACCGACCTTTTTGACAGTATTTTACGACATGCTGCCGCCCTGTCATTTGCCGGTTAATTTTTTAGCAATCTCTTGGCGCGATCCTGAAAACGACCTTTCATTGCCATCTTGTCACGTGACAGAAATGTAAAACTGTGATGCAGTAGACCCGCTACCAACCATGCAGAGGAGGACGCCCATGACCATCAGTTCGCACCTGACAGAGCTGAAGAAGAAACATCAAAACCTCTCGGACGCAGTCGAACAGGCGCAACGATCCCCGGCGGTGGACGATCTTGAAATCTCCCGCCTCAAGAAACAAAAGCTGCACTTGAAGGAAGAAATCACCCGCCTGTCGGCGTAATCCCGGGGTCGCGGGCGCTGGCCAGCGCGGCCAGTGCCGCACCTGCGGTGATCAATCCGGCTGCCAGAAGCAACGACCATGTGGGCGTTGCCACCCCGGCAGCGATCAATGCGAGCGTCGACAGGACCGGGGCGGCATACGATGCCACGCCCAAAAGCTGGATATCGCCGCGTTTCACCCCGATATCCCAGACAAAAAACGCAATGCCCACCGGGCCGAGGCCAAGGCCGACAATGGCGGCCCACCCCAGCAATGTTTCGGGCCAATGGGTCGTTTCGACAGCGATATGTGTCAGTCCCGATAACACTGCCGAGGCCAGACAGAACACAGCGACACTGCCCGTCGGAACCAGCCCGAACCGGCGCGACACGACAGAATAGGTCGCCCATGTAACTGCGCAAAGCAGGGCAAGCCCGTAACCCGGCAAATTCACCGCCGCAACGCCGGTCGCACCGGAGGTCACGATCAGGGCCGCCCCGGCAAATCCGATCAGCCCACCTGCGACGTGACCGCTGCGCAAGGTGTCACCGGGCAAAAGCCCTGAAAACAAGACGATCAGCAGCGGCCAGAGGTAGGCGATCAACCCCGCTTCGGCCGCAGGGGCCATGCGCAAAGCCGAGAAATACAAGGCGTGATAGCCGAACAGCCCCGCGGTCCCGAAAAGATAGATGCGCAATGGCACCCGCAACAGGGCAGCAAAACCACCCGTCATTGCCAACCAGACCAATCCAATTGTGCCGCCAATCGCAAAGCACATCGCCGAAAGCTGGAACGGTGGCACCGGCGCCGACCCAACAGTGAACAGGGCCAGCAGCGCCCAAAGCAGGACGGCGACAAAACCAATCAGCGTGGCAGATTGCCGGGTCATGATGGCGCGGAATCCAAAAGGGCCAGTCGCCATGACCAGCCCCCCTGTGACATTTCAGGCAACGCTAGACCAGATACTGCCCACCATTCGCGGAAATCGTCGATCCGGTGATGAAACCGGCTTGATCCGAGGCAAGGAACACAACGCAGCGCGCGATCTCGTCCGCCTCGCCCAGGCGCCCGACCGGGATCTGCGGCAGGATGACCTCGTTCATCACCTTTTCGGGGATCGTTGCCATCATCTCGGTATTGATATACCCTGGTGCGATCACGTTGACGGTGATCCCGGCGCGTGCGCCTTCTTGTGCCAGCGACTTGGTGAACCCGATATCACCGGCCTTGGAGGCAGCATAGTTGGCCTGGGCGAATTGGCCCTTCTGGCCGTTGATCGACGAAATCGTGATGATCCGCCCGAACTTGCGCTCGCGCATCCCCGGCCAGACCGGGTGGGTCATGTTGAAAACGCCGTTCAGGTTGGTGCCGATGACCTCGTTCCACTGTTGTGGCGTCATCTTGTGGAACGGCGCGTCGCGGGTGATACCGGCATTGTTGACCAGCACGTCGATCGGACCCAGATCGGCAGTAATCTCGGCCACGCCCTTTGCGCAGGCGTCATAGTCAGCGACGTTCCATTTGTAGGTCTTGATGCCGGTTTCAGCGGTAAAGGCCTTGGCCGATTCGTCGTTGCCGGCGTAGGTCGCGGCAACATTGTAGCCTTCGGCCTTGAGCGCCTTGGAAATGGCCGCGCCGATGCCGCGCGATCCGCCGGTGACAAGTGCAGTACGGGGCATGTGGTGTCTCCTCCCAATCAATTCATTGAAATCTTGTTATCTTGCATGATGTGGCGGCGCAACTTTATTGCGCCGCCGATTGCGCAAGGTTACGGGCGTTCGACGCACATCGCGACACCCATGCCACCGCCGATACAAAGCGTCGCAAGGCCCTTCTTGGCCCCCCGGCGCTGCATTTCGAACAGCAGCGTGTTCAGCACCCGGGCACCCGAGGCACCAATCGGGTGGCCAATCGCAATCGCGCCACCGTTGACGTTGACGATGGCCGGATCCCAGCCCATGTCCTTGTTCACCGCACAAGCCTGCGCCGCAAAGGCTTCGTTGGCCTCAATCAGATCAAGGTCGGACACCTTCCATCCCGCCTTTTCCAGCGCCTTGCGCGAGGCCATGACCGGGCCGATTCCCATGATCGACGGGTCGACCCCGGCGGTGGCATATGACGCAATCCGCGCCAGCGGTGTGATCCCGCGCTTTTCGGCTTCTGCCGCGCTCATCAAAAGCGTTGCGGCCGCGCCATCGTTCAACCCCGAGGCATTGGCCGCCGTCACAGAACCGTCCTTGGTAAAGGCCGGGCGCAGTTTCTGCATCGATTCAAGCGTCGCGCCGTGGCGGATATACTCGTCCTGATCGACCACGATGTCGCCCTTGCGCGTCTTGACGGTATAGGCGGCAATCTCGTCCTTGAACTTGCCCGCCTTTTGCGCGGCTTCGGCCTTGTTCTGGCTGGCGACGGCGAATTCGTCCTGCTGTTCGCGCGAAATCTGCCACTTTTCGGCGACGTTTTCCGCCGTTTGGCCCATGTGATAGCCGTTGAAAGCATCCCACAGCCCGTCACGGATCATCGTGTCGATATAGCTCACGTCGCCCATCTTGGTCCCGGCGCGCAGATGCGCGGCATGCGTCGACAGCGACATGTTTTCCTGACCGCCCGCGATGACGATGGCGGCGTCGCCCAACTGGATATGCTGGGCGCCCAGCGCGACGGCGCGAAGCCCCGACCCGCAGACCTGATTGATCCCCCAAGCGGCACTTTCAATCGGCAGACCGGCGTTGATATGGGCCTGCCGCGCCGGGTTCTGCCCCTGCGCCGCGGTCAGCACCTGACCCAGGATAGTTTCCGACACATCTGCCTTGTCGATCCCGGCCCGCTCAACCACGGCCTGCAACACAGCGGCTCCCAGATCATGCGCGGGGGTATTGGCAAACGCCCCCATAAAGCTGCCAACAGGCGTGCGGGCGGCGGATGCGATAACGACGTTGGTCATGGATGTTCCTCTCAGGGTTTCGGGCGATGCGCGGCACCAGAGAGCGGATAAATCTGCGTGCCCCCCGCCGCGTAGGTCAAAGATGTCTTAGGGGAAGGGGCGCGTCAGGGCAATGCGGACATTGCAACGGATCCGCCAGTCATAGCGGGTTTGTGCCAAGTTCACGGCCGCATCAGAGACTGAATTTCGGAATCCCAAAGTGGTAGCCCTGCATGCAATCGACACCAAGCGATTGCAGCACACCCGCCTCGACCGCGGTTTCGACGCCCTGCGCCACCGCGAACATCTCGAACTGATGGGTGACCGTGATCAGTGCCTCGGTCAGCACCTGATTATCGGGCGATGCCTGAATATCGCGAATGAAATGGCGGTCGATCTTGACCAGATCAAAGAAGAAATCCTTGAGATAACGAAACGCTGTCATGCCCGCGCCAAAATCATCCAGCGCAAAGGCGACGCCATGCGGTTGCAGTTCGTTCATGAACCGGATCACCACTTCATGCAGTTGCATCGCCGAACTTTCGCCGATTTCGAGGATCAGGCGTTCACCCAATCGCGGGTCACTTGCCAGACGGCGTTGCAGAATTCGCCGCCATTCACCGTCGCCTATCGAGCGGGCAGACATGTTGATCGACAGGCGCAGCGACGGATTGGACTGCAACATGTCGAAACCCAACCGCAGGCTGGCACAGTCGATATCGCGGCCAAGTTCGGTATCCGCCACCTCGTTCATGAACTGCTGTGCCGGAATCACCCGCCCGTTGTCATCATGCAGCCGGATCAAACCTTCGTAGAACGCGATGCGCTGATGGTCGGCGGCGGCGACGACGGACTGAAACGCCAGTTTTGCATGGCCCGCGTCGAGCGCCTTGCGGACAACGTTCAAGACATCGCCATCCCGCATCGCCAAGGCATACTGCAGCGGATCCGGCGGTGCGCCGTCTTCAAGGCTGAACTGGGCAGGAATGGGCGGGCTCATGTCATCGGGTCCGTTGGCTACCCTGCCCTTCTGCCAGCCAAGTACCTAAGGTCTCGTAAAGGTTCCCATTTTTCGGCAGATTCTTTATCTATTTCTCCAGACCAGAGAAAGGACGCAGCAGATGCAACGTTGTGGCTGGGCCGGGCCCGACCAGATTTACCTTGATTATCACGATTCTGAATGGGGCCGGCCCGAAAGGAACAGCCGCGCCCTTTGGGAAAAACTGGTGCTGGATGGATTTCAGGCCGGGTTAAGCTGGATCACCATCCTGAAGAAGCGTGACAACTTTCGCGCCGCCTTTGCCGATTTCGACCCCGCCATCATTGCCACCTGGGGCGAGGCCGATATCAGTCGCCTGCTGGGCGATCCCGGCATCATCAGGCACCGGGGCAAGATCGCCGCGACGATCACCAACGCACAGGCCTACCTTGCGATTCCCGATTTCGCTGATTGGTGCTGGGCCTATGTCGACGGCGTTCCGTTGCAACCGCACCGGGCGGGCATGGCCGCAGTCCCGGCACAAACGCCGTTATCGGTGCAGATGTCCAATGACCTGAAAAAGGCCGGATTCAAATTCTGCGGTCCGACCATTGTTTACGCATGGATGGAGGCCGTCGGGATGGTCAACGATCACATCGTCACCTGTCATTGCCATGCGGAATTGGCGTGACGGATCACCACCGGGTTAACGCATCCTCGTCGTCTTGAGTCGCTGCGACCCACGCCGCCCCGTTTGTTGTGACTTCCTGTTTCCAGAACGGAGCCCGGCTTTTGAGGTAGTCCATCAGGAACGCCGCCGCCTCAAAAGCGGCCGCTCGGTGCGGTGCGGCGACGACCACCATCATGATTGGCGCACCGACTTCCAGATCGCCGTGCCGGTGAATGACCAGAACATCGGTCAATCCCCAACGCGACCGTGCCTGATCGACCATCGCCGCAATCGCCCGTTCTGTCATCCCCGGATAATGCTCGATCCGCATATGCAGCAAACCGCCCGCCACGTCACGCACCACGCCCGTAAAGCTGACAAGGGCGCCGGCCCCGGTGGCGCAAAACCCATTAAGTTCCGCCCCCGCATCGAACGGCTCTGCCTGCACCCGCACGGTCATCCTAGCCCCCCGTCATCGGCGGAAAGAACGCCACCTCGCGCGCTCCGGCCAGGGGCGCATCGAAATCGGTCAGCTCCTGATCGACGGCGACGCGCAGGGCGCGCAGATCCGCAAAGGCGGCGGCGTGATATTCATCCTTGGCCTTCAGTTCCGCGATCAGGTCGGCAACGGTGGCGGCAGTCGTCTCGATCTGTTCTTTCGGCATCCCGATGCGTTCGCGGACCCATGCGAAATACAGCACGTCAATCATGGATTTTCGCGCAGATAGGGCAGCGCCTTTCGGAAATAGTCCCAGCCAGTGACAAGTGTCAGCGCCGCCGCAATCCACAGCAGCATGACACCGGCGCTCCAGCTATAAAGATAGCCCGCAGCAATACCGCGCAGGCCAAGATGGTCGCGCACCTGACCTGTCAGGATAGCGTCGATCATCGCCTGATCCATGCCTTGGGTCCACATGAACAGGTAGTGTTCGAACACGCCCTTGGCGAACAGGACAGCAATCGCCACCATTTGCGCCGTGGTCTTCCACTTGGCCAGCTTGGTGACCTTGAGCGTCCCCGCCGTATCGCCCAAAAATTCGCGCAGGCCTGAAACGAACACCTCGCGAAACAGGATCAGCGTCGCGGGCAGCAGGATCCACGGATCCATCGACGACCGCTCGACCGACGACAGCGCCACCAGCACCGCAATCGCGATGATCACCATCGCCTTGTCGGCGATCGGGTCCAGCATCGCGCCGAATTTGCTTTCCTGTTTCCACGCCCGCGCCAGATAGCCATCGACGAAATCCGTCAGGGCGGCGACAACGAACAGGACCAGCGCGAACCAGTCGGCATAAGGACGCGCGAAATAGAGGAACATGATCGCCACGCCGGGGGCGGCGAACAGACGCATGACGGTCAGGATATTGGGCAAGTTCCAGATCATGCGCCCTGCTTAGCGCCAATTTGCCGCCCCTGCCAGTCGGCCCCGCATTCGGAATATCTGCCAAACCCAGATACCGGCGCCGGAGGCATTTATCCGCCTGACTCAGCCTTTTTCGTGAAAATAGGCATAGATCGTTTCGGCCATCGCCCCCGAAATCCCTTCGACGGCTTTCAAATCGGCAAGATCGGTGCGGGCCACCGCCTTGGCACTGCCGAAATGCGCCAACAGCGCCCGTTTGCGCGTCGCGCCGACGCCCGGCACATCGTCCAGCGGCGTCGCGCCGATCGCCTTGGACCGTTTCGCCCGGTGCGTGCCGATGGCAAAGCGGTGCACTTCGTCACGCATGCGCTGGATGAAATACAGCACCGGATCATTATGGCGCAGTGCCATGACGGTCTTGCCGGTGCGATAAAACTCCTCTTTCCCGGCGTCCCGGTCGACACCCTTTGCAATGCCGACCATCGGCACATCCCCGACCCCCAGATCGGTCATGATCTGGCGCACCGCGCTGACTTGCCCGGCACCGCCGTCGATCAGCAGAAGGTCCGGCCAGGTGCCGGCCTTGCGTTCCGGGTCTTCCTTGAGCAACCGTTGAAACCGGCGCGTCAGCACTTCTTTCATCATCCCGAAATCGTCGCCGGGCGTGAGGTCATCGCCCCGGATGTTGAATTTGCGATACTGACCTTTTTCGAACCCGTCAGGCCCGGCGACGATCATCGCACCGACAGCATGGGCCCCTTGAATGTGGCTGTTGTCGTAGACCTCGATCCGGCGGGGCGTTTTCTCGAGCCCGAACACCTCGGCCACGCCCTTCAGCAGTTTCCCTTGGGTCGCCGTTTCGGACATTTTTCGCGCCAGCGATTCCCGCGCGTTGCGCAGCGCCCCGTCGATCAGCTCGGCCTTTTCACCACGCTGCGGCACCGCAATCTCGACCTTACGACCGGCCTTTTCGGCCAGCGCCTCGGCCATCAGGTCGAGGTCGTCCAATCCATGCGACAGCAGGACCATGCGCGGTGGTTCGCGGTCGGCATAAAACTGCCCGACAAAGGCCTGCATGACTTCCGATGTATCCTCGTCGCCACCGATCCGGGGGAAAAAATCGTGATTTCCCCAGTTCTGGTTGGCGCGGATGAAAAACACCTGCACGCAGGCTTGGCCGCCGTCGATATGCAGCGCGATCACGTCCGCTTCGGCAACGCCTCGCGGGTTGATGCCTTGGGTGCCCTGCACCAGCGTCAGAGCCTTGATGCGGTCGCGCAGCGCCCCCGCGCGTTCGAATTCCATCGCCGTCGACGCAACGGCCATCTGCGCGGCAAGGCTTTCCTGCATCTCGGTCGACTTGCCCGAAAGAAACCGTTCCGCATCGCCGACAAGCTGGGCATAGTCGGGCGCGTCGATATGGCCGACGCAGGGCGCCGAACAGCGTTTGATCTGGTACAGCAGGCAAGGGCGGCTGCGGGTTTCGAAATCGCTGTCCGAACAGGTGCGCAGCAGGAAAGCCCGTTGCAGGGTATTCAGCGTCCGGTTGACCGCCCCGACACTGGCAAAGGGGCCGTAATATTCACCCTTTTCCTTTTTCGCACCGCGATGCTTCTTGACCTGCGGGAACGCATGTTCGCGGCTGACCAGAATGTTCGGGAACGATTTGTCGTCGCGCAGCAACACGTTGTAACGCGGCTTCAACTGCTTGATCAGGTTCTGTTCCAGCAGCAACGCCTCGGTCTCGGTCCGGGTCGTCAGGAACATCATCGACGCGGTGTCACGGATCATCCGGTCGATGCGCGGGCGGTGACCGCCGGGGCGGGCATAGTTCGACACCCGGGCCTTCAGATTGCGGGCCTTGCCGACATATAGAACCCGCGCCTGCGCATCCAGCATCCGATAAACGCCGGGCGACGCATCAAGGCTGCGCAGGTAGCCTTGCACAACGTCAAAGCCACTGGCGACAGTGGCGGGTTTGGTCTGATTGGTCATGCTGGAAGGTTCGTGATTCTAGGGTGGCGCTGCAACCATATATTGGCAGTGGCAAGAGAAAAGGCATCCCCGTTTTCTGTGGATAAATGCGGGGACAAATCCGGGTCAGATGGAATTTTCCCTGTAGTTTGGCACCTTTCGTGACGCTGCCTATTTTTTGGGCACATTATCAAGCTATTGATTTCTATGGGAACATTTTTGACCAAATGGCAAGGGACTGAAATCACTGCCGAAATATGACTAAAATGTGACCGCGCCGTGAGTCGGTGCACAACTTTGACGTTGGATCATTCATGCCCAAGCACGTCTGGCGTTTGCCATCCAAGATGTTGGCCGCCGTCGACACAGATCAACTGCCCCGTGACGCCCGGCGCATCAAGCAGATAACCCAAGGCTGCCGTAATCTCTGCGGCGCTGGCGCCGCGGCGCAATGGTGTCAGCTTGCGCTGGCGGGCAAAATGCTCGTCGGTCTGGCGATGGCCCTGCAACGTCGGTCCGGGCCCGATGGCATTGACGCGCGCACCGGGTGCCAGCGCCTGCGCCGCCGTCCGCGTCAGCGCCCAAAGGCCCATCTTGGCAAGCGTATAGGTCATGAATTCCGGCGTCAGCTTGCGCACCCGCTGATCGATCATGTTGACGATCAGACCCTGTGCCAGAGCTTCGCCATGCGTGTCCACGATAGATTCAGGCAACGCCGCCGCGACCGCCTGGGTCAGCACGAAGGGCGCCCGCAGGTTGCTTTCCATATGTCTGTCCCAACTGCGCCGGGTCGCCGATTTCAGACTGTCGTACTCGAAAATCGAGGCGTTGTTGATCAAACAGGTGATCGGCCCGCCCAGTGCGGCCATCGCCGCGGGCACCAACCCTCGGGTCGCGTCCTCGTCCAGCAGGTCGGCTTGCAATGTCACCGCCTGCCGTCCCTTGGCGCGGATCATGTCAGCAGTATCCTCGGCCCCCTCGGCGGACGTCGCATAATGCACCGCCACGTCATAGCCGCGCCCGGCGAGGTAGACCGCCATCGCCCGCCCCAACCGCGCACCCGCGCCGGTAACCAGCGCCCGGCTCATGCGAGCACCACGACCAGATAGACGACGTAACCCAGCGTAAGAGCGACGCCCCAACCCCGTGTGATGTCACGCCGCAGAAAGACGAAGGGGATCAGCAAAAGCGACACCCCAAGCATGACCCAAAGATCGAACGACAGGAATTGCGCATCGATAGGCACCCGACCGACCAGACTGGCCACCCCCATGATGCCCAGCAGATTGAACATATTGGATCCGATCACGTTGCCAAGTGCGACGTCTGCCTGACGGCGCAGCGCCGCCATTACCGTCGTCGCCAATTCGGGCAGTGATGTGCCGGCTGCGACCAAGGTCAGGCCAATCACAGTTTCACTGACCCCAAAACTGCGCGCAATCGCACTTGCCCCGCCAACCAACAGATTGGCACCCAGCGGCAGGCCGATCAGACCCAATGCCAGAAACATGGCGATTTTGGCCCATCGCATGTCAGGGTCTGCACCCTCGACCGCCAGTTCGTCGTCATTGTTGCGCCGGTGGCGCTTTACCTCGACAATCGCGTGCGTCAGCATCGCCGCCAGAGCGGTCAAAAGGATCAACCCGCTGATCCACGTCAGCACCCCAAAGAAACACAAGCCGATGAACAGCCCCGATGCTGCGATCATCTGCACATAGCTTTTTCGCGTATCGCATTCGCTGGTGTGCATGGTGGCAAGCAGCGCCGGTATCCCCAGAACCAACAGCACGTTGGCCACGTTCGACCCGACGACATTGCCCACCGCGATGCCCGGCACACCGTTCAGGATCGCATCGATCGAGATCAGCAATTCGGGTGCCGAGGTGCCGAAAGCCACGACCGTCAGCGACACGATCAGCGCCGGAATTCCCACTCGTAGCGCCAGATTGACCGCGCCCTTGACCAGCGCGTCACCGGCCAGCAACAGGATTACCAGCCCGAGGATGGTATAACCCCAGTCCATGCTCACGTCAGGCGCGCCCGCATTTGCACGGCCCCTTGCCGATCCGGTAGCGTCCGCATCCCTTGCATTTGGCCGCCGCCAGTCTGGCCTGCCCGGGAAACCGAAAGCGTCCGATCAGCGCCAGCACCGCCATGCCGATCAGGAAAAGGGAAATGATCTTGAAAATCACGTCAGAGTCCAAACCGGGCAAAGGCCGCCCGTTCCTCGACACCGGCCAGCGCATCGTCGACGATCTGCGCCCCGAAACGGCGAAACAGCGACCGGCGCGGGCCATATCGGCGAAACTTCACCTTGGTCCCAAATCGCGCCTGCATCACCGGAACCAGATGACCGATGCCATCCGCCAGCCCCTGATCGACTGCCTTTTGACCGATCCAGACCTCGCCCGTGAACAGGTCTGGATTATCAGCCAATCGGGCACCGCGCCGGGCTTTGACGTGGGCGATGAACGTGCCGTGAATATCGTCGAGCCAACCTTTGAGACGCTTAACGTCGGCCGGCTTTTCCGGCTGGAATGGATCCAGCATGCTTTTGGATTTGCCCGCCGTATGCACCCGGCGCTCGACCCCGTAACGCGCCACCGCCTCGTGCGCGCCGAACCCCGCCGCGATCACCCCGATCGACCCGACAACAGATGATGTATCGACAAATATTTCGTCCGCTGCACTGGCAAGCCAATAGCCACCCGACGCCGCGACATCCTCGACAAAGGCAAACACCGGCACCTTGTGTTCGTCCGCCAACCGCCGGATTCGTGCCCCGATCAGGGACGATTGCACGGGCGAACCGCCCGGCGAGTTGACTTCCAGCGCCACCGCCGCCGGTCTGCCCTTGGCAAATGCTTTTTGAATGACCGGCCCGAGGCTCACGTCATCCAGACCGCGCGTCCCATTGGCAATGGCGCCCTGCAGGCGGATGACCGCAACGACCGGCGCGGATTTCACGAAAGGAATGATCTGCTTCATGCGGTTCCATCTAATCTGACAGTGACCGGCGGACAACCCGACCCTACTGCCTAATCCGCCAGCCACTTCGGAATATCCACCAGATCGTCGCCAAACACAGCCCCATGAACACCGCAATCGCAACCAGAGAGATCCCGACAGGCACATCCGCAAGGTCAAAGAACGACCAGCGAAACCCGGAAATCAGATAATGCACCGGGTTGAAAAGGGTGATGGTCTGCCAGATCGGCGGCAGCATCGTCGTCGAATAGAAACTGCCGCCAAGGAACACCAGCGGTGTGATGATCAGCAGCGGTATCAGTTGCAACTGCTCAAAATTCTTCGCCCAAATACCGATGATGAACCCCAGAAGCGCAAAACTGATGCAGGTCATCACGAGAAACGCCAGCATCGCCAGCGGATGAGCGATTCGGATATCGACGAACAGAAAAGACGTGGCAAGGATCACCAGCCCGATGATCAGCGATTTGGTCGCCGCCGCGCCAACATAGCCGATGGTGATTTCGATGAAATTCACCGGCGCCGACAGCAGTTCGTAGATCGTCCCGATGAACTTTGGAAAATAGATGCCGAACGACGCGTTCGATGTCGCCTGCGTCATCACCGACAGCATGATCAGGCCGGGGACAATGAACGCACCATAACTGACCCCCTCGACTTCGGTGATCCGGCTGCCGATCGCAGCACCGAAAACCACGAAATATAGCGATGTAGAAATCACCGGTGAAAACAGGCTTTGCATCATCGTGCGAAAGAACCGCGCCATTTCAAACCGATAGATGGACAGGACCGCAGTAAAGTTCATGACGACTCCTTGACCAGTCCGACAAAGATGTCTTCAAGACTGCTTTGCTGTGTTTGCAGGTCTTTCATCTGCAACCCGGCTTTTTGCAGGTCGGTCAGCAGCGTGGTGATGCCGGTGCGTTCGGCCTTTGTATCATAGGTGTAGAGCAACGACAGACCGTCATCGGCACGCTCCAGCCCATAACCGGACAGTCCGTCAGGGATACTGTCGACCGGCCCTGTCAAGTCGACACGCAGCCGCTTTTTGCCCATCTGCGCCATCAGTTCGGCCTTGTCCTGCACCAACAGGATCTGGCCGTTGTTGATGACAGCGATGCGGTCGGCAATCGCTTCGGCCTCTTCGATGTAATGCGTCGTCAGGATGATGGTGACGCCCGTCGCCTTGAGGGCAGCAACGACTTGCCACATCTCCTTGCGCAGGGTCACATCGACACCGGCCGTCGGTTCGTCAAGGAACAGTACCCGGGGTTCGTGGGCCAGCGCCTTGGCGATCAGAACCCGGCGCTTCATGCCGCCCGAAAGCGTCATGATCTTGCTGTCCCGCCTGTCCAGCAACGAAAGCTGGTCCAGCACCTTGTCAAGATAGGCGTCGTTGCGCGGCTTACCGAACAACCCGCGTGAGAACCGGACGGTGCTGATCACTTTCTCGAACGGTTCAAGGCTGATCTCTTGCGGCACCAGTCCGATCAGGGCGCGCGCTGACCGATAATCTGTCTGCACATCATGGCCACCAACACTTATGCTGCCGCCGCTTGGCAATGTGATTCCGCAAATCGTTGAAATCAGTGTTGTTTTGCCAGCACCATTTGGGCCGAGCAGGGCGATGATCTCGCCCTCCTCGATCTCGAGACTGACGCCTTTCAGGGCTTCGAACCCGCTGGCATACTTTTTCGATAGGTCTTTGACCCGGACAATCGCCGACATTTTGCTGATATTTCCTTTTTCGGGCACAACTTAATACGGCGGCCCGACAAGGGAAAGCAGGCGCGTCCCTAAAAATCGGTTTCGATGTAGACACCGGAACAGTCAAACGCGACGGCCGCCGCGGTGGTTCCGTTGCTCAGAAAATTGCGCGGGCTCAGGAACTGGGTTGTCGGCGGCAGGTTCGCCGTGATCTCGACTTCGACCGCGGCACCGCTGGTTTCCTCGACCAGACGCACCCAGACCGAAGCGCTGTTCGGTGCAGCAAAAATATACATTGTCAGAACATTGGTCGCGGGGCCAACAGAAAAGCTGGCGCCAAGGTCTGTCAGCGTCGGCGTGCCGCCGGAACTGGTGACAACCTGCCAGTTATTGTGCGTCCCCCGGTCAAACCCAAACCCGACACAGGCGGTGACACCGGACAAGGTCAGGGTTCCCGGCAAGGTGGTGTTTGATCCGTACAATCCAAAAAACCCGCTTCCCGTCGGTTGCAGCGTCACCGTCGACATCCGGTTCACGTAGGTCCAGCCGCCCAGACCCGCCCCGTTGCCGCGCCAGCACACCCAGCCGGCCGAACGCTCGTCGCTGGCCGAACCCGCGGCCGCGGCACTGGTAACGCGCCAGCGTCGCATGCTGTTGGCCAGATTGATCGGTGTCAGGTTTGGCGTCGCAACCGTCCCGGTCGAGGTCCGGGGCATCCCGCTTGTGGTGACGGTGGTGCCGGTCGATGGGCTCCAGAATGCGATTCTGTTTTTGCCAAAGTGCGGCTGCAACGGAAAACTGCGACCGGACGAGCGCATCACCTCGGGCCAGGCAGCACCTGCGCGGTCGCGCGCAAACAGGGCCATGGTTCCCGCCACGGGGGGTGTCGGCGCGGCTGCGAGGGCCGTCATGATCAGTGGTTTGGTCAATGCAACCCGACCAGTGCTGGCATCGGCGACCAGCGCCGACTGGAACGTGCTGCCGTCCGCACTGACCTTGATGGAAAAATTGTCGTCGCCGCCCAGCCCCATTTCGGCACGCCCGGAAAATCCCGTCTGGAACAGCAGACTGGCGGTATCTGCGGTCGTCGCCTTGTTGACCTTGATCTGGTGACCGCTGCCAGCGTGGTTCAGCAGCGTCGCCGCTGCCGACACCGAGAGCCGGTTCACGTTATCCGCCGTCGCATTGATCCCCAGTTTGTCGACACTTGACGGCAGGGGCGCCGCCGGCACGATCCAGACGGTCCCGTCGAACACCACAAAGCGCGCCGCATCCACGACCCATGCAACCCACCCCTTGACCGGCGGCAGAAACTGCCAGGTCGCGTCTTGCAGATACGCGATCTCGCCGGCATGGCCGATCCAAGCACCAGTGGCCCCCGCTGCCACCAGATACCGCGCACCCGCGGCCAGTTCGACCGGAGGCGTTGCAAGCGAGTCCGATTTGACCGTCAACTGGGTGATCAGATCAAGCAGTCGAATCGCTTCGTTGTGGGTGACATGCTTTTGGGCCTGCGCAGGCTGAATATAGGGAAGCGCAAGGTTGGGGGAAATTTCGGGCATGAAGGCTCTCCGGCAGGGGTGATTTCGGTCGAACCTGCCTCTGTCGGGTGACCAGAAGGTGAAACCGGCGTGCGATCCATATCGATTTTGGCAACATCGATGAACAACCTGCCGGACCCAAGCCCTCCCTTGGGCAAGTTTGGCGGTTCATCGGCGCCCTGCGATTGCGGGGCGCAGAAACCGTTGGCCGATTGCCTTCAGACCGTCGTGGCCCAAACAGACTGGCCGACCCCGGCGCTGACGGCTATAGAAACCGAAATTCTGTATGACCTCAGAACCTGTTCTCGAATGACAACATGAAGGAAAGCCAGCATGATGAAACGCAAAGGGATCGTTCTTGCCGGCGGCACGGGTTCGCGGCTTTACCCGGTGACACTTGGCATCTCCAAGCAACTTTTGCCGATCTACGACAAGCCTATGATCTATTACCCGCTCTCTGCCCTGATGCTGGCCGGGGTCCGCGACATCGCAATCATCACCACGCCACAGGATCAGGATCAGTTTCGCCGCCTCTTGGGCGACGGGACGCAATGGGGACTGCAATTGACTTTCATCGAACAGCCGGCACCAGAAGGTCTGGCCCAGGCCTATCTTATTGCCGAGGATTTTCTGGCCGGTGCGCCGTCGGCAATGGTGCTGGGTGACAACATCTTTTTCGGCCACGGTCTGCCCGAACTTCTGGCAGAAGCGGACGCGCAAACCAGCGGTGGCACCGTCTTTGGTTACCGGGTCGCCGATCCGGAACGCTATGGCGTGGTCGAATTCGATGCCAGTGGCAAGGTGCGCGGAATTGTTGAAAAACCTCAGAAACCGGCCTCGAACTACGCGGTCACAGGGCTCTATTTCCTGGATGGCAGCGCATCGGAGCGGGCACGCGCTGTGCGACCTTCGGCCCGTGGCGAGCTGGAAATCACCTCGCTTCTGGAAAGCTATCTTGCCGAAAGCAATCTGACATTGAAACGGATGGGCCGCGGATTTGCCTGGCTGGATACCGGCACGCACGGCAGTTTGTTGGACGCCGGGAATTTTGTCCGCACCCTGGAAGAACGGCAAGGGATGCAAACCGGCAGCCCGGAAGAGATCGCTTTTGAAAAAGGCTGGATCAACCGCAGCGAGCTGGCCGATCTGGCCAGCCGCTATGCAAAAAACGAATACGGCCGGTACTTGGATAGCCTTCTTTAACCTTCTGCATGCCAAGTGGAACGACGACAAAGTTTCGGTCGTCCCACATTGAACGCAGAGGCACGATAAATGACCCGAACGCCTGAAAGGATTTTCATCACTGGTGGGGCCGGGTTCATCGGGGCGCGCCTGACCGCAGCAAGCGTTGCTGCCGGGGCAGAGGTCACGGTATATGACAGTTTCCTGCCACAGGTTCACGACGGTAACCCTGACGGACGGGCGATCGTTGCGAAATCGGGTGCAAAGATCGTCGTCGGCGACATCCGCGACCCCGACGCCCTGAACACAGCAATTGCAACGGCCCGACCGGACACCGTCTATCATCTCGCAGCCGAAACCGGCACCGGACAATCCTACGACGAACCGGTGCGCTACAGCGCGGTCAATGTACTTGGCACCGCACATCTGGTCGCCGCAATCCGCGCAAGCCGCAGTGTTCGGCGACTGATCCTTGCCGGCAGCCGATCCGTCTATGGCGAAGGTGCCTGTATCGACGCGGACGGTCAGAATGCACAGGCCATGCCGCGCCGCGCCGTCGACCTCGCCGCCGGTGACTTTGCACCGAAAAATGCCTTCGGATGGGCCTTGACCCCCGTGCCGACCGCAGCAGCCACTTGTGCGACCAATCCTGCCTCGGTCTATGCCTCGACCAAGCTGATGCAGGAATACCTGTTGACGCAGGCATTCTGGGGCAGCGATGTCGATGTCGGAATCCTGCGTCTTCAGAATGTCTTTGGCGCCGGCCAGTCGCTGCACAATCCCTACACCGGGGTATTGTCGATATTTGTCAGCCAGATCGCCGCCGGCTGCGCACTCGAGATATTCGAGGACGGCGCGATCACCCGCGATTTCATCGAAGTGGGCGATGTTGTGCGTGCCTTTTCGGCGATGGCGCGAGTCGCGGAAATGCCAATGGCGCCAGTCGACATCGGATCCGGATCAGGTGTCACCATCTTGCAGATCGCCCGAAAGATACTGGCGCTGATGGGCGCCGTTGGGTCGGATGCTCGCGACGCCAGGATCAGGATCAGCGGCGCATTTCGACCCGGCGACATCCGACATGCGGTCGCTGACCCGACGGTGGCGAGGCGCACTCTCAACTGGTCCGCGACAGAAAGTCTTGAAAACGGGCTGCAGAATCTGATCGCGATGGCCAGTCGCGCGGTGCAACATTGATGTGCGCGGACCAGGCAAGACACGTTGAAGGCAGATCAGCCGTAACATCAGCATTTTCAGCGCCCGCCAATGCGATCGTTACCCCCCTTGAGCGTCCTTTGCGGCCAGATCGCCCCGACCTGTCGCACAACCCTTCAAGGCTATTCCGATTGACCGGTTTTGGTCACAGTCACCTGTCAACCTTTCAAAGAGCCTGGAAAGCGCGCCAGCGCGCCGGAGTGCCTGCTGACCCTGACCTGATATTGTCGTTTCTGGGCGACAGGACGGTCGGACCCAACTTCGTTGATTGCCAGCCAACGCGCACGGTCGCCCCCGGTCTGCGTGACGCGGTCGCCCGGACACTGGAGACAAGTCGACCTGACGCGGTTTTCTGCATCCTGATGGGCAATGAATACAACGCTTTGGCGATGGTGCGTCATACGCAAGCCTTTGATTTCGACCTTCCCGGCGAACCTGACCGCGACCCCGATGTCCCGGCCATTTCCGCGGCCCAGATGCGCGCCCAATTGACCTATCTTGCCGCGCGCAATGCCCTGCTCGTCTGGTCCGAAATCGCCCGACAAGCAGAGGCGGTCGGAGCCAAGGTCTACCTGTTGCCACCGCCGCCGCCGATCCCCAGCACCGATCACATCCGTGCCCATCCGGGTGCCTTTGGTGATCTGGTCGCACGGCACGGACTGAACCCGGCTCCCCTGCGCCGCAAAATGTGGCTGCTCTACTGCGACGCACTCCGCATCGCGGTGCGTGACACCGCCACGACATTTCTCGATCTGCCCGACGCGATATTCGAGAATGGCTTTCTGGCCAAACAGTTCTGGCAGGCTGATCCGACCCACGCCAACGGCACCTACGGAGAGATCATGCTTAGTTTAGTTGCGGACCTCGCGAAACAGGATGCGCGGGCATGACCGCGCTCAATACTTCGCCCTATTCCGGCCTTCCTGATCATTGTTTCTGGTCGCGCAGCCACCGCAGCCGACCCCTTGCCGATGTGGATCCCGTGGTCTGCGGTGGGTTCAGGCTGACACCGAAAATGCGGATTGCGACAGCAGGCAGCTGCTTTGCCCAACACATCGCCCGGCATCTGCAGCAGCACGGATACAACTATCTCGTGACCGAAGCGGCGCATCCGACGCTGCCACCCGAATTGGCAACGGCAATGAATTACGGCACCTTCAGCGCGCGTTTCGGAAATCTTTACACCGCCCGGCAATTGCTGCAATTGGCACAGCGCGCGCAAGGCAAATTCACCCCGACAGAATCTGTCTGGACCATGCCTGATGGCAGGGCCGTCGACCCGTTTCGCCCGGCGATCCAGCCCGGCGGCTTCGCAAGCCAGGATGAATTGGCGTTGGACCGCAAAGTGCATTTTGCCGCCGTTCGGGACATGCTCGAACAGGCCGATGTCTTTATCTTCACTTTCGGACTGACGGAAGCCTGGCAGGATCTGCGCAATGGTGCCGTATATCCCCTCGCACCCGGTGTCTCGGGTGGGACGTTTGATCCGAGGGTTCATGGTTTCATCAATTTCACGGTGGCCGAAACCGTGTCTGATTTCACCGCCTTTGCGGCTTTGCTGCGGTCGATCAATCCGGGCGCCCATATCTTGATGACGGTCTCGCCGGTTCCGCTGATGGCGACTGCCCGGGCAAGCGAAAGCGTGATCGCCGCCACCAGCTATTCCAAATCGGTCCTTCGGGTTGCTTGTGAAGAGCTTCGCAACACCATCTCCGATTGCCACTATTTCCCGTCATACGAAATCATCACCGGTGCAGCCAGCCGTGGCCGCTATTATGGCGCCAATCTGCGACAGATCGAACCGGCAGGCGTCGCCCATGTGATGCGGTTGTTCATGCGTCATTACACTACCGGCGAACCGGCGGGCGACAGGCCGGAAAGTCGTTCCGTACCATCCAGCAAAACCGACCCAGACGCAGATCTGCAGGCCCGGATCGGACGCGCACTGGATGTCATCTGCGACGAAGAACTGATCGAGAATGCTCAGCCATGACTACGCCAACCTATACTGCGGGTCCGATCCCGACCAACCTGCACTTGCCGCCTTTGGTGGTCGGGCTTTATTCGTTTCCCAAAAGCGGCAACACATGGTTGCGGGCAATCGTCTGCGCCCTGACCGGCATGCCCAGTGGCCCCGGGACAATGCAGCAATTCGTTACAGACAGTCATTTCGGCCCTGTGATCGACAATCCCTGGCCGTTCCACGGCCGCGACTGGTACTTTTACAAATCGCACAGCAGATCGCCGTTGCGCGAACACATGGGGCAGACATTCGACACCGACAAGATCGTGCATATCTGGCGCCATCCGCTTGATGTATTCGTTTCATATCTGAATTTCGTTTCCGGTAACGTATCGCCGGCCGCCGGAAAAAGTCTGCCGGTTCAGTTCGACAAGGTCGAAAGTCTCACACCGGCGGAATTCGAGACCCTGTTCGCGATCTTTCTCGAACACGCGACGTTGTTCCCGCAAAATCGAAAGTTCGGCAATGTATTTGACCACGTCAAAAATTACCGCGCCTTGGGTCTTGGGGGTCGTTCCGTGCTGGGCCTTCGCTACGAAGACCTGATTGACGATTTTGATTCGGAGGTAAGCCGACTTTGCGATTTCCTCGGGATGCGCGGCATCGACATCGCAAGAATCTTTGCCGAAGTCGAAAGTCGCACCAAACAGAACGGCAAATTCTTCTGGAAGCGGCGAAAGGAAAACTTTCGTGATTTTCTGAGCGCCGATCAAATTGACCGGTTCAACCGACGCTACAGCACACAAATGCGGAGTCTCGGCTATGCAGATTGATCGGTCTCCGCCAGTTGCTCATCGCGCCTGCGCGACAACAGATCGGCATTTCTGATGAAGGATTCCGCGAATAAAGCTTCGGTTGTCTATGTCATCGCAGGTCATCTGCGCCACTTGGACCATGTCACGCTCGCCTTGGCGCGGCTGCGTGCTTGGGTCGGCGCAACCGGTAAAATCGTGGTCGTCGCAGATCCGGCTGTGCTGTTGCGGTCCCGGTGCGAATTGCAGGAAGCCGGAGCCGATACCCTTCTTGAACTGCTGCCGCAATGCCCGACAGGCGGCGATGCCACTTTGATCGGATATCAGCGGGGGCTGCTGCACTTGCGCCAGTCCTGCAGCTGCCCGGCAAAAATGCATCCGGTCATCCTTACCGGCGCCCATGTTTTGGGCCCGATTGTCGGCAGCATGCCCAACACGTCAGACTTGCCGGACGGCCCCGCCCTCATCTCGGCGTACTGGAACGATCCGTCAGACCCGAAACCGATCTTCCACATGCCAAGTCTGGATTTTGTGATCCTGACATCCCGCCTTCTGGTGATGCCCGCTTTCTGGACTTTCTGGGACAGCGACCGCGGACACGATCCGACCAGCGACCGCATGGCGCTGGTTCAATTGCTGCAGGACAATGCGGTCAGCGTGGCATTCCTGTTGTCGGCCAGCACCTTTGCAACGCCGCAACCGGCGCTTCAGGAGATTCACGGTTTGATCGGGGGCGGCAGTCCCTGCCTGCCTCTGGCGACGCTGACTCTGGATCCGCTTCTACACGATATCCAGGCGCTGCGGCTGCGCGACGCGATTGACGCCCTGCGCAACCACGATCCGGAACTTTATCGCGCCACCATCTCGTATGTCACCCGGCATCTGGAAATGCGCGACTTCAATACGATCGCCGACCAGTACGAAGTCATCGCCAACACTTCGCCAAGCGATGCCAACAAACCGCGGGCCTTCGGAACGCTGGCGGTTTTCATCCACGCCTATTATTCTGAGATGATGGACGAGTTCTGGGTGCTGATCGACCGGCTACCCCCCGACCGACATCTTTTCATCACCACAGCCTGCGTTAAAGAGCGCGACGCAATACAAAGATACTTGCGCAATCACGGCGTGGGGACCGCGTCGATGACCGTCCGCGTCGTTGCCCAGAACCGTGGCCGGGATATGGGATCGCTATTCATTACCTGGCGCGATGTCGTCCTTTCGGGCAGGTACAGTGTGGCCTTGCGTTTGCATTCGAAACGCACGCCACAGGTCGCCCCGCAGGTCGGCCAAAGCTTCAAGGCCCATCTGTTCGACAATCTGGTGGGGTCACGAGGACACGTTTCAGGCATTCTTGACCTGATTGATGCGCAGCCGGATATCGGCATGATCATCGCGCCGGTCATCCACATCGGCTTTGCCACACTCGGCCATGGTTGGTTCAACAATCTGAATGGCGTTCAGGTGGCGATGCTACGTCTGGGTATCGATGTCCCTCTGGATGCCAACACTCCGGTGGCGGCGAACGGTACAATGTACTGGTTCCGCACGGATGCCTTGCGAATGATGTTCGAAACCCCGTGGCAATGGGAGGAATACAACGCCGAACCAAATCATGTCGACGGTGGCCTCGCGCATGTGCAGGAACGATTGCTGGGCTATTGCGCCCAAGCCAGAGGATATCGGGTTGTATCGGTGCTGACACCAAAATCTGCGGCGCGCGGATATGCCCATCTTGAATACAAGCTGCAACGGCTCGCGGCGCACCTTCCAAACGGCAATATTGTAGATCAGGACCGCGAATTATCCGGCCTCAATAGCCTGCTGCGGCTACGGCTGTACCGCTTTTTGCGGCAACTCTACGGTCGTACCATCGCCCGTTGGCCGGCGACCCGAAAAACTTTGCGCCCGCTCGCGATGTCCCTGTCGCTGGTGCTTCTGCGCGGTCGGTCGGGGTAACTGACGATGGGCGTCGAAACGGATGTGCCCCGTTCCGATATGCGTATCGCCATAATTGGCCCCGCATTCTTTGGCTATCTGGACCGGCTGGCAGCGCATATGCGCGAACTTGGCCATCATGTCAGGGCGTTTGACGAACGTCCGTCGAACACCGTGGTGGTCAAGACGATCCTGCGACTCTTGCCCGCCGCGATGCGGGCACGCGCTTCACGGCAGCACCACGCCGCAATATCTGCGCAAATCTTGCGGGACGGTGTCACCCATGTCCTGCTCGTCTCGGTCGAAACGATCCCGATTTCACTCGTCACCGAACTTGAGGCGCGCGGCATAAAGGTGGCGCTTTACGCCTGGGACAGCCTGGCAAACAAACCGCAGTTGGCACGACTGGCCAAAAGGATGACCCGGGTTGCCAGTTTCGATCCCGTCGATTGCAAGAAAAGCGGCATGACGTATCTGCCGCTTTTCAGCCTGGCGCCCAGTGGTTCAACGCATGGCACTGCGGATCGACCGGTCGATTTTCTCTTTTGCGGAACACTTCATGGCGATCGGTCGAAATGGCTAAGGCAAATTCGCCAGATCGCCGCGGCGCGGGGGTATCGGATCAAGATCATGGCCTATACCCCTGCACGCGGTTTGTGGCTTGTCCGGAACGGTTTTCGGCCACGAGAGTGGGGAATTATGGCGTATTTGCAAACGACGCCTTTCTATCCAGCAGCAGTCTATGCCGAGATGGCCCGTGCAAAGGTGGTCATCGACTTGCCCCACGTGCGCCAAACCGGGCTGACCATGCGTTGCTTCGAGGCTTGGTCTCAGGGCGCCACCCTGCTAAGCTTGGGCAGGGTCAATTCTGATCACGAGACAGAATTGCCCGCGCTTGTCCGGCCTTCCCTCAAAGCGCGACTTGTCACGGTGGCAAAGACGCCGTCAACCGATATTGAATTCGCAATGAGCCAGGCACTTGCCTGCCCACAGGGATCGCTCCCGGCGGAGGTTGCGATGGCAATAAGCGCGACTCATTTCGCCGACCGGATTCTGGAATTTCTGAACCAACCGCACATGATCGACTGCCATCATGTCAGATGACCGCTGCAACAAAGCCGGCCGGCAAACAGAACCTTTTCAATCCCCCGGATCAGTCCGAGAGGGTGAACGCAAGGCGTTTGGTTACGACCGCCTTGATCCCAGACCGGCGACACACCCGGCTTGTCATGCTCATGGTAGGATCTGCTTCTCAGGAATTGCGACCTCCGCCAACACCGGCGCAGATCAGGTTGGCCTTTGTGTCTAATCAAGACCATCCTCGTGGTGCCCCGTCAAATCCAACTCATCAAAAGTGGAACACTTTGCGCGATACTTTGCGAATTTCGCAATGTGAACCCGAAGGAATGCACCAGAACCCACAATTATCAGGCGTTTAGAATTGTGCGATGGTGGCGATAAAGCAGCAGGAAACCGAAAAGTCCGCAGGCGAGCGCCACACCGGCCACATAGGTCACGCTAACGTAATGACTGTCATACGACGCATAGAATCCTTTGCGCATCAACCCGACGATCTGCAATATCGGATTATACCACAATACGTCGCTAATATATTGCGGCATCGAATCGTAGGTAAAGAATACCCCCGAAATCAGGAACAGCGGCCGGGTCACCACGGCCCAGATGCGTTCCCAGACTGGATAGGCCGCTGTCAAGTAACAGTTCATTACGCCGATCCCAAATCCCAACCCGCTTGCCAGAATGAATGCCAAAAAGATGCCGCCAATGTCCAGAATACTCCGCAAATCAAAAATAAGGTGTATTCCGACCAACACGAAAACCCAGATCGCAAACTCGGTCAGCATTGCCAGAATGAGGCGGGCAAATATGGCATCGGCAAAAGTCACCGCCGGATAAGCCAGCAATGAACGCGAGAACCGGATCGACTGACCGACGTTTCGCGATACCGTCTGGAATAACGCGAATGGCAGATAACCCGTGGCGAAGAACAATGGCAAATTCGTTCCCAGCGATGGTGCCCGCAGAATCAGCGAGAACGCGAACGACAGGATTGCCACGGTTGCAACAGGTTCGGCCACGGCCCAAAGGTAGCCACCGGGTGAGCGGCCATAAGTCGTTGACATCTCGCGTAAAACAAGCGCCACGACAGTGCGCGCAGCACTTTGACGTCGGGCCTTCAGACCCTCTGCCGGAACTGCATCCGGCCGGTCGGGCGACTTTTCAATGGGGGGCAGAATTGACGGCAATACGGGATTAACCTTTTCTTCTGCGTTGAGCCTTACGCTAGCCGAGAGACCCGTGAAATGCCAGAGGACCTTTTGTGACTGATCGCCCGTGACCAATACCAGGCCTGCCATTGCCCCCCGCATCATGCCGGCTAATCCGAAAGGCGCGGAAACAGCTACTTTCCAGCGCGGCGACGCCGGGCGAATTACGATTCATCGTCCCGACAGAACAGCAGATTTCATCCGTCCTGTCGTTGGCATTGCAAGACGCCGTGGCCGGCATTGGGGCCTTCTGGCAGCCTTCATCGGTCTTTTCGCCGGGCCGTCGGTTGTTGCTGGTTGCTACATGTATGGCGTTGCAGCCGATCAATACGTGTCGCGCCTTGGCTTTACAGTCCGCAACGAAGGCGGCAGCAACGCCCTGTCGATCCTTGGCGGCATCACCGAACTGACCGGGGCAAGCGACTCTGACAGTGATATCCTGAACGAATATATTCGCAGTCAGGAAATGGTCGAACGGGTCGACGCGGCTCTTGATCTGCGCACCTTCTTTACCCGGCCCGAGTATGATCCGGTTTTTGCCCTCGCAGAAAACGGCACGATTGAGGATCTGGTAGATTACTGGGACCGGATGGTGCGGATCAGCTATGACGGGTCCAGCAAACTGATCGAGGTGCGGGTTTACGCCTTTACCGGCGCCGACGCGCGGTCAATCGCCGAAGCGATATTTGACGCCAGCTCGGTGATGATCAATGAACTGAGCGCGATCGCGCGCGAAGACACGACACGTTACGCCCGCGAAGAGCTGGACCGGGCAGTAGAGCGACTGAAATCTGCCCGCGAAGAATTGACCCGATTTCGCTCGATCAGCCAGATTGTCGATCCCGCGGCCGACATTCAGGGCCAAATGGGGTTACTGAACACGCTTCAGGCGCAACTGGCCGAAGCCTTGATTGACTATGACCTGCTGGTTGGAACCACCCGAGAAGGTGACCTGCGCGTCGCCCAGTCCGAGCGCCGGATCGACGTGATACGTTTCCGGATTGCCGACGAGCGACGCAAGTTCGGCACCGGCGCAGCGGGCGCGGACGGCACGGACTATGCGACAGTCATGTCGGCATTCGAACGCCTGACAGTAGACCGGGAATTTGCTGAACAGGCCTATATCGTCGCATTGGCGGCCTACGATGCGGCGCAGGCCGAAGCGCGGCGGCAGAGCCGTTATCTGGCCGCCTATATCAAACCTACCATGCCGCAACGGGCCGAATACCCCAGCCGCTTGCTGTTGACGGCCCTTGTCGGACTATTCGGGTTGATGGCCTGGGGCCTGCTGGCACTGATCTATTACAGCCTGCGCGACCGTCGCTGACATATGATCGTCCTGGAAAACGTCAACAAGATCTACAACACGGGCGGCCATCGCAAGGTTGTGGCACACAACATGAACGCGGTCTTTCCAACCGGTGCCGCGGTTGCGCTGATCGGGCGTAACGGGGCAGGCAAATCAAGCCTGCTGCGGATGATCGCGGGGAACATGGACCCGACATCGGGGCGGATATACTCGGATGGCACGATTTCCTGGCCGGTCGGCTTTGCCGGGTCGTTTCACCCCGATCTGACCGGATTGCAGAACACCCGGTTCGTCGCCCGGGTTTACGGCGTGGATACCGACGCGCTGGTCGATTTCGTTGCCGATTTCGCGGAACTGGGCGGGCATTTCAATCTGCCGTGTCGCACCTATTCTTCGGGGATGAAATCGCGACTGGCCTTTGGGTTGTCGATGGGCATCCGTTTCGACACCTATCTGGTTGACGAAGTCACATCGGTCGGCGACGCCGGCTTTCGACGCAAGAGCGAGGCTGTGTTTCAGCGGCGTCTTGCGCAAAGCGGCGCGATACTTGTGTCACACTCCATGCCGATGCTGCTGCGCAACTGCCAGTCAGGGGCGGTTATCGAAGACGGCCAGTTGCATTTTTTTGCCGACATCCGCGACGCCGTCTCCTTTCACGAAGACCTGATGGGTGGGCCCGGGCCCGCCGAGTAATCGGCGATGGGACCATAAAAGGCGGGCCTACAAAAGAAAGTCGCGGGCAATCAATGACATGATCCCGGTCATTTCGATCTCGAAGTCGGCGATGCGGTCGCCGTCACAGTCTGCCTGGATCAGAGTATAATTACCCTCGTGTTGATACCGAAGTTCTCCGGCGGTTCCAGAAAACGCCATGTCACCGATGAAATCAAACGCCTGATTACGTGCCAAGGTTGTATTCGCATCGAGGCGACTGATTTCGATCCGGTCCACACCGCTGACGAAATCAGTTATGATGTCACGCATGAACGGACATGCCGGGCTGTCCGAGTAACGAAAATAGATGAACCTGTCCATTTGCAGCGGATTGCCGCCGCCGGTCAGATGATCCTGACCGCTGTTGCCATAAAGCGCGTCGACCCCGGCCCCGCCATCAAGCCAGTCATTGCCGGCCCGACCATAAAGTCGGTCAGACACACCACCACCGTAAAAGTAGTTGTCCTTTTCATCACCGCGCAGCTGGTCGTTGAAGGCGCTGCCGACAAAGCGCTCGATAGAATTGAAACTGTCGCCGACCGCATCGCCGAACATGAAACGGCTGATCTGCAGATCGAGCATGATCCGCCCTTTTGCGCTGGCATAGGTGACTGTGTCGATGCCGTCACCGCCAAAAAAGGTATCGCCGCCAGCCCCGCCGTCAAAAGTATCGTCAGCCGGTCCGCCACGCAAAATATCCGAACTTGGCGTGCCAATGAAAAATTGCCCCGGCCCGCCGCTGTGCACAACGGGACCATCAGT
>JBBKXP010000449.1:0-6027 GCA_037969545.1 Paracoccaceae bacterium
AAAGGCTGGCAGTGCCAGTTCGGTCTGAAACCAGACTTCGTGCCGGCGGGCCGAAAAACCTGCCGCCTTGAGGTTGTTGATGAAACCGGGCAGTTCCCAGATCGGGATCGACGCCGGGCTGCCGAAACTGTCGCGGATCTGGTCGGGGGTCAGCGTCGAGGCGATGGTCATCGTCGCCTCGAGCCGCGCTGCCGCTTCGGGGTTGGCGGTGTCGGACAGGGGCCATACCTTGGCGGCGGTCAGGGTCCAGGCCCCGGCGCCGAGGGTCGCGGTTTCGGCAGAAACGCGGCGCACCGGACCACCCTCGTCGGTGAAGGAAATGAATGTCACATCTTGCAACTCGGTGCCGTCCAGATTGGTTCGCCCGGCATGGATCACCGTCTGTCGATTTGTGCTGCCTTGGCGCAGCCACAGGCCGTCGCTGGACAGGGAAAGAATATTGCCGCGCCCTGACATGGCATTTGCGCGGGCTTCGTATTGTTTGGAAGTGGCCGCAACCAGCGGGTTCATCACCGCAACCGCCAGCGCCCCGATGATCAGCGTCACCGCAACCGGAGCCAACAACGCGCGCATTGCGGATCGCCCGGCGGCGCGGGTCACTACCATCTCGGACGATCGGGCAAGGGCGAGGAACAGCGCAATCGTCGCCAGGATCATCATCAGCGGCAGGATCCGGTACAGGCCGGCCGGAATGTTGAGCAGCGACAGTTGCAGGATGGCGCCAAACTGCACTTCGGCGCTGCTGAACTTGCGCAACTGATCGAGGATGTCCAGAAACACGGTGATCGCAAAGAAGATCGCAAAGACACCGATGAACGACATGGCGAACCGGCGGGCGAAATAGCGGTGCAGGATCATGCCGTCACCAGGTTGCGCCGTCGCAGCCGGAACAGGCCGGGGCGGCTGGCGGCGGTCAGCAGTCCCCAGACGATCGCCATGCCGACGACAGATGGCAGATATGTCAGTGGCCAGAGCGCCGGGCTGGTGCGGGCAATGTTCGCCCCGGCGGTTTCGACGGCCTTGACAAAAATCACCAGAAACACCGCCGCGATGATCTGTTTCAACGCGCCAAACCGACTGAAACCGCCGGTCAGCAGGGTCGCGAAGCCCAAAAGGGCGGCGACGGTCGACAGGATCGCCTGGCCGAAACGGTCATGCCCTTCGACCCGAAGAAATTCCATGCTGCGCCCGGTCTCGTCGGCCAGCGCCGGCGTCGGGTTGAGCAGTTCCCAGGTCGACAATTCGCGTGAGCTGCGTTTGGTACGGTTCGCGCCCTGCACCAGCCCGCTGATGTCATAGGCGAAATCGTCGAACCGGGTAGTGATCAGCCGCTGGCTTTGCCGTCCCAGCGTCTGCGCCATGCCGTCGATCATGACCAGCTGCGGGCTGGCATCGGTGCTGACCAGATAGGCCTGCGCGGCGGTGTAGGTGACGGTTTCGTAGGCATTGCGCGAATCCGACAGGAAAATGTCCAGCAATTCGCCCGCAGGGGTGATGTCGCGGATATAGACCGTAATCCCGGTCGCCGGGTTCAGAAACTGGCCCGGTGTCAACAACCGCGCGGTGACGTTCTGGGCAATTTCGGCCGAACGGTCGTTGTAGGCCCGGGTGCTGGCCGGGACCAGGACGTGCATCAGCACCATCATCAGGGCGGTGACGATCAGTCCGAACATCAGCACCGGGCGGGCCAGCCGGAAGGGCGAATAGCCCGTCGCCTGCACCACCACCAGTTCGCTTTCGGCCATCATCCGGTTGGTCACATAGACCGAGGCCGCAAATGCCGCCATCGGCAGCACGACCCGGATCACGCCGGGCAGCGACAGGGCGGTGAATTCAAGAAACACAAAGGCCGACTGGCCGTCAGCGATGAGTTCGTCAAACAATCGCACTGCCTGATTGATCCAATAGATCAACACCAGCACGAGGGCGAAAAACCCGAACAGCACCATCAGTTGCGACAGCATGTATCGGTCGAATCGTGCCAAAGACCTGCCCCCTGCACCCGTGCTCAGTTTCTTGTTTGTAAACTAGCCGACTTTTGGGAGCGGTTGAACTGCTATCTGGCCAAGCTCGGGCGGGCAAGCTAGGTTCTGCCCGCAACTGATTGAGCAGGAACCCACAGATGACCGAAATACTGGATATATCGTTCGCGCCGTTCGCGCCTGATGCCATCAAGGACCGGGCCGGTGCGATTGCGGTTTTCGTGACTGATGACGGGAAAATGGATGCCGCGGCCCGCCGGGTGAATGCGACCAGCCGCAAAACGATCGACCGGATCGTCGCCGGCGACGGGTTTGCCAAGGCCGAAGTCGGGCAGGTGCTTGAAGTTCCGTATCCCACCGGCCTTGCCGCCGATGCGTTGCTGGTTGTGAAACTGCCCAGGCGGGCCAGTGTGAGCGAGGCCCGCAAGGCCGGGGGCGCGATTGCCCGGCACCGGGGCAAGGGCGACCTTCTTGTCCTGGCCCCCAATCTGACCCGAATGGCAGAGGTGGTGTTCGGCCTTGCCCTGCGCGCCTATGACTTTGCCGACCACAAGACCGGCGACAAGGATGCGCCGGGCAAGGTCACGGTCATGGTTGCCGACCCGGATGCAGCAAAGGCCGCGTTTGCACCGCTTGCAGCGGTGGCGCAGGGTGTGTTCTTTACCCGCGATCTGGTCAATGCGCCGGCGAATATCCTGACGACGACCAGCTTTGCCGACCAGTTGGTTGACCTGAAAAAGCTTGGGGTCAAGGTCGAGGTGCTGGATGAACCGGCGCTTGAAAAGTTGGGAATGGGGTCGCTATTGTGCGTCGGGCAAGGGTCGGACAGCCCGTCGAAGGTTGTTGTGATGCGGTGGCAGGGCGGCGGGAAAGAGGCACCCTTTGCGCTGGTCGGCAAGGGCGTCGTGTTCGACACCGGCGGGATCAGCCTGAAACCCGCGGCCGGCATGGAAGACATGACGATGGACATGGGTGGCGCGGGTGTCGTCGCCGGAGTGATGAAGACCGTTGCGCTGCGCAAGGCAAAGGCCAACGTCGTGGGCCTTGTCGGGCTGGTCGAGAACATGCCCGGGCCGAATGCTACGCGGCCGGGCGATGTTGTCACCTCGATGAAGGGCGACACCATCGAGGTGATCAACACCGACGCCGAGGGGCGGTTGGTGCTGGCGGATGTGCTTTGGTATGCGCAGGACCGGTTCAAGCCGGTGGGGATGATCAATCTGGCGACGCTGACCGGGGCGATCATCATCGCGCTGGGGCATGAGAACGCGGGCGTCTTTTCCAACGATGATGACCTGGCCAATGCATTCCTCAAGGCCGCCGGGGCCGAGGGCGAAGGCGCCTGGCGGATGCCGATGGGCGCGGCCTACGACAAAAAGCTGAAAAGCCGGATTGCCGACATGATGAATGTCGGTGGCCGCGACGGCGGGTCGATCACGGCAGCGCAATTCCTGAAGCGGTTCGTCAAGGACGAGGTGCCGTGGTGCCATCTAGATATTGCGGGAACGGCAGCGGTCAAGACCGAACTTGATCTTTCGCCCAAGGGTGCAACGGGTTGGGGCGTCGCGGCGCTGAACCGGTTGATTGCGGATCGTTACGAAATAAAGGGATAGGCCATGTTGATCGCGGCAACACGCTACAAGGATTGCGAGGCAGCGCTGAGGTTCCTCAGCGAGATCATCGGGATGCAGGAAGGCACGGTCTACCGGGATGACGCCGAAAAGATCGTTCATGCCCAAATGACTTTCGGCGCCAGCTATTTCATGTTCGGTCCGGAAAGCGGATCGGCCTTTGCGGCTTATATGGTTGCTCCGGACGACGTGGGGCGGCGCGAGACGACGACGCAATATGCCATCGTCGACGATGTGGCGGGGCATCATGCACGTGCCGTTGCGGCGGGGGCCGAAATCATCATGCCGCTGCGTGACGAGGATTATGGCGGCATGACTTATTCATTGCGCTGTCCCGAGGGACATATCTGGACTGTGGGCAGCTATGACCCGCGCAAGTCGGCACAGGGCTGATGGGTGCAGCGTACTTCTATCAGTTGACCGATGCGCCGCTTGAGATGACGCTGCCGGTGCTTTTGGCCAAGGCGCAGGGTGTCGGTTGGCGGATCGAAGTGCGCGGTGCCGATGCGGCCCGGATGGCGCGGCTCGACACGGTCCTGTGGGAGGGGCCCGATGAGGGGTTTCTGCCGCACGGAATGGCCGGCGGCCCGCATGACGCCGATCAGCCGATCCTGTTATCGCTGGGACAGGGTGCCGCCAATGATCCGGCCTGCGTGATGGCTGTCGACGGGGCGGTGGTGCAGCCAGACGAGGTGCAGGCGCTCGAGCGGGTCTGCATTCTGTTCGACGGCGCCGACACTACGGCGCTGGAACGCGCGCGCGGCCATTGGAAGGCGTTGACCGAAGCGGGTTGTGCCGCCCAGTATTGGGCGCAGAACGAGGGGTCGTGGGTCAAGAAGGCGGAAACGGCGGGTAGGGATGGATAAGGTGCGTTCAGGCGGATGCCAGTGTGGGGCGGTGCGGTTTCGCGCGACGGCCCTGGTTGACGACGCCCATGTCTGCCATTGCCGGATGTGCCAAAAGGCCGTGGGCAATTTCTTTGCCGCGCTTATCGGGGTGCCAAAGTCCGATCTTGCGTGGACGCGAGGGCAGCCTGCGACCTGGGAAAGCTCGGACGGGATCGACCGAGGGTTTTGCGCCAACTGCGGCACGCCGCTGTACTATCACCACCGCGCCGGGGAGCAACTGTCGCTTTGTATCGCGACCTTTGATGAACCTGCCGGAATTTCGCTCAGGTTCCAGTCCGGGGCCGAAGGGCTGCTGCCGCAGGTGTCGGAACTGGCGCATGTCAAGGGAACCGGGACGACCGAAGATGGCATGCCGGACGAAGTGGGCGCGATTGCTGTCAGCAACCGCCAGCACCCGGATCAAGATACGGACCACTGGCCCTAGCGCGTCAGGATCAGCTTGCCATCCGCAATCTCGATCCGCCCGAACTGGCCCAGATAGGTCATGCCGAGCAGCGAGCCCTTCATCGCCCCCTCGTTGACCACAGCGCGCACGTCGGTGTCGGTCACGTCGCCCAAGGTGACCGAGCCTAACCAGACCGGGGCGGTGCGCACGGTGCCGTTGGCGGTGTTGGCGGTGCCGATATAACGCAGTTCCGCAAGGTTGAGGCCCACCCGTTTGGCATCGGCCTGGGTCAGCACGACCTGACTGGCGCCGGTGTCGACGACAAAATCGACCGCCACGCCATTGACCTCCAGCGTCATGTAATAATGCCCGTCCGGGCTGCGCGGCACCGCGATCGTCGTGTCGCCGACGATGCTTTGGCGCGGGCTGATCTGATTGCGCAGATCGCTCCACATGCCGACGGCGGCGACGACACCGACAAAGATCAGGCCCCAGATCGCCGCCAGTTGCGCGGTTTTGCCAAGGTTCTGGCGGTTGCTCAGAAAAAACATGCCGGCGATGGCGGCACCGAGCAGGCCGAGGTAAGCAAGGTTTGCAATCTGATCACCGTTCATCCCCTGCATATAGGGTCAGCTGCCGAAACCGCTAGAGCGAAGACCGTCGAGGATGAACTGAATGGCCAAAGCTGCCAACAGCATGCCCAGCAGCCGGGTGACGACGGTGATCCCGGTCTTGCCCAGCAGTCGTTCGATGAAACTGGCCGACAGGAAGGTCAGAAACACCAGCACCAGATTTGCCGCCATGACGCCACCGATTGCCGCCCAGTCCCCCGGTTCGCTGGCCTGACCGGCCAACAGGATGATCGTGGTAATCAGACCAGGACCGACGATCAGCGGGATCGCCAAGGGAAAGACGGAAGGATCGTCATGTTCTTGACCGCCCTCTTCGGCGCGGTCCTTGCGCCGCGCCTGCCGACGCTCAAACAGCATGTCGAGGGCGGTGAGAAACAGAAGGATACCACCTGCGATGCGAAAGGCCGGCATCGAGATACCGATGAAATTCAGCACTGCTTCGCCGAGAAACAGAAAGATCAGCATCAGCACCGCGGCGACCAGACAGGC
>JBBKXP010000450.1:0-5654 GCA_037969545.1 Paracoccaceae bacterium
GTCGGTGACGCGGCGGCCGATCAGACGCTTGACGGCAAAGATGGTATTTTCGGGGTTGGTCACCGCCTGCCGTTTGGCCGCCTGACCGACCAGCCGTTCGCTGTCGGTAAAGGCGACGATGGACGGGGTGGTGCGCGCACCTTCGGCGTTTTCGATGACGCGGGGTTTGCTGCCATCCATGATGGCAACGCAGGAGTTGGTGGTTCCGAGGTCGATTCCGATAACTTTAGCCATTTTCAAATCCCTTAGCTCGAGGCGGTTTGAGCGGCACAGGCCCGTTGTGGCACCCATGCCAATGTTGGAGGTGAACGCCCGCACATCAGATGTGCAGCCGTTGATAGCGGCTATATAGGGGCGCGGTTTCGGGGCTGCAACGGGGGCAAGGCGCTGTCGGCGTGCAAAAACGTAACGAGAGTCGCTGAAATGTGGGGAAATGCGGGGAAATGCGGATTTGGTCGGCATATCGACGGCGCGTGAACCCGATGGCCGTCAGATCGAGGCGGATCCGTGCGGCGCCAATCGGCAATCTACCCGACGGCCACTACTGACCAGCGGCCCAGCTAATCGATACGCTCTTGCGGGTAAAAAACTCGGCCATCATCCCGATCATGATCAGGATCAGCGAAACGATCAACGGATAACTTACTGAGCTGTAATGCGGGTTGTAGTTGATGAAAACATCGCCGCGGGCCTGGTCGATGCAGTGGAAAAGCGGGTTCCAATCGAACATTGCCAGCATGAAACCCGGCATCGTGTTGGCAACGAACATCTTGCCCGAGGCGATCATGTTGGCCCGGGCATAGATCGTCTGGCCGACCGCGGTGAATTGCGGAAACCATGGCTTCATCGCCAGAAAAACGGTGCCGACGGCAACACCGGAAAACCAGGCGAGCAGAAACATGCCCATCGCACCTGCCGGATCCTCGATCACGACCGGGTTTATCAGGGCGTGATACAGAAACAGCACAGCCAGCAGCGACAAGAACTGAAGATACAATGACGCCAACGCGGCTGCGGTAATCGTTACAACCGTGTTGAGCGGTGCGTGCAGCATCATTGCCGATGTCGGGCCCTCGGACTTGAACACGGCACCCATCGCCTTGGTGTGGGTCAGGAACAGGAAAATGCCCGACATGATATACAACAAGAAATCACCCCGGATCGCATTGCCCCTTAAACCGAGTACGGTGAACATGAAATAGAAGGCGATCACCAAGATGGCGGTCTGCGAGATTGCCAGAAGCAGGCCAACCAGCGCGTTCTGGTGCTTGATGCGGATGTCGCGGACGATGGAATGATAGATCAACTCGAGCAGGCCGAAGGCCTTCATGCCTGTCCTGCGGGGTGCTGTCGCCTGAAACATCCTGTTCTTCCTGCGGCCTGGGGTTGCCCGGTGGATAGCACGAAATTCTTGCTGTTCGCTTAGCCGCGAACCATAGTTGGGTTGCTTAACGACTTCAACAATAACACCAATAGGCCGGAGCAGGTATGCAGGACTCGAACAAGATGGATTATGATGCGCTGGCTGTGGCAATGCGGCGTCTGGCATTGGAAGCTGGCGACAAGATCATGCAAATCTATGCCGCCCCCGACTTTGACGTGCGCGCCAAGAGCGATTCGAGCCCGGTCACCGCGGCCGACGAGGCCGCCGATGCAATCATTTCCGCCGGGTTGCGCGCAGCGTTTCCCGATGTGCCGCTGGTGACAGAGGAACAGGCGGGCAGCCATACGCAGATCGTCAGCACATTTCTGATCGTCGATCCGCTGGACGGGACCAAGGAGTTCATCCAGCGCCGCGGCGACTTTACCGTCAACATTGCTTATGTGGTCGATGGCGTCCCGGTGCGCGGGGTGGTCTATGCCCCGGCCAAGGGGCGCATGTTCTTTACTCAGGCCGATGGACAGTCAGTGGAAGAAACCGGCAATTTTCCCAAGGCGGCGGCGGGGCCGACGCATCCGATCCGGGTCACCGAACCCGACAACGCAGCCCTTATGGTCGTTGCGTCAAAATCGCACCGCGATCAGGCGACCGACGATTATATCGCCAGATACAACGTCCGCGACATGACCAGCGCCGGGTCGTCGCTCAAGTTCTGTCTGGTGGCGACGGGCGAGGCCGATCTCTATCCCCGCGTCGGGCGCACGATGGAGTGGGACACGGCCGCCGGTCACGCGGTGCTGACCGGGGCGGGTGGCATCGTGGTGCGCTATGACGATCACGCGCCACTGACCTACGGCAAGCCCGGTTTCGCCAACCCGTTCTTTATCGCCCATGCGCCCGGCGTCGATCTGAAGCCGGCCTGATGGGCGCGCTGATCGTCATTCCGGCCCGCTATGCCTCGACCCGCTATCCGGGCAAGCCGCTGGTTGAACTGCGCGGCGCGGGGGGTGAGGCGAAAAGCCTGATCCGCCGGTCGTGGGACGCTGCCATGCTGGTGCAGGGCGTCGACCGGGTGGTGATCGCGACTGACGATGCCCGGATCCGCGACGCCGCCCATGCCTTCGGGGCCGAAGTGGTGATGACCTCGCAGAACTGCCAGAATGGCACCGAACGCTGTGCCGCGGCGTTTGACAATCTCGGGGGCGGTCACGATGTGGTCGTCAATCTGCAGGGCGATGCGCCGCTGACCCCGCACTGGTTCGTCGAAGACCTGATTGCGGGCCTGCGGGCGCATCCGGTGGCCGAGGTCGCGACACCCGTCCTGCGTACCGAGGGCGCTGCGCTGAACGGGTTCCTCGAAGATCGCCGGGCCGGGCGCGTCGGTGGCACGACTGCGGTTTTCGGTATTGATAACAACGCGCTGTATTTTTCCAAAGAGGTGATTCCCTATACCGGAAAAACCTATGATCCTGCCGATCCTACGCCGGTCTTTCACCACGTTGGGGTCTATGCCTATCGCCCCTCGGCACTTGCCGCCTATCCGCGCTGGGCGTCGGGGCCGCTGGAAATGTTGGAAGGGCTTGAACAGTTGCGGTTTCTGGAACGCGGCGTGCATGTGCTTTGTGTCGAGGTCGCGGCCAAGGGCCGCCAGTTCTGGGAACTGAACAACCCGGAAGACGTGCCCAGGATCGAGGCGATGCTGGCGGCAATGGAGTCAGCGTGATGTCGACGCCGGTCAGTGTCATTATCGTCAGCCGGGGGCGGCCGGACAAGTTGCGGCTGTGTCTGACGGGCGTGTCTCAGCTGCTATACCCGACGTTTGAAGTCATCGTCGTCGCCGATCCCGACGGGGTCGAGGTGGCGGACGCCTGGTTCGACCAGATCAAGGTGGTGCCTTTCGACGACGCCAACATTTCTGCCGCCCGCAATGCCGGGATCGCCCAGGCGGCGGGCGACATCATCGCTTTTATTGACGACGATGCGGTTCCGGAACCGACATGGCTGGCGTATCTGGTCAGCCCCTTTGCCGATCAAAGGGTCAATGCTGCGGGTGGTTTCGTGCGGGGTCGTAACGGGATCAGCTTTCAGTGGAAGGCACGGGATGTGCGCCAGGACGCGTTGTCGTATCCGTTGGACCTGGATGAAGAACGGCCCACCGTCCTGACCCCGTACCCCGGTCTGGGGGTCAAGACCGAGGGGACGAACATGGCGTTCCGGCGCGATACGCTCGCCCGGATTGGCGGTTTTGATCCGGCGTTCCGGTTCTATCTGGACGATACCGACCTGAACATGAGGCTGGCCAGTTTTGGCGGGCAGACCGCGATCGTGCCACTGGCGCAGGTGCATCACGGATACGCGGCAAGTGATCGGCGGCAGATCGACCGGGTGCCGCTTGACCTGACCCAGATCGCGGCGAGTTTGATTGTCTATCTGCGCAAACACCTGCCCGGCGGAGATCACGAGGCGCTGTTACAGGCCGAGCGTGAACGGCAACGGCAACGGGTGCTGACCCACATGGTCGCCGGGCGGCTTGGGCCCGGCGATGTGCGGCGGTTGCTTGCCGGGTTCGATCGCGGGCGGCGCGATGGACTGTCGCGACCGACCGATCCCCTGCCACCGCTTTCCGATATCAGCCGACCGTTTCGCAGATTTGTGCCTGACCGCCCGGACCAAGGGGATTTGGTGCAATCAGGGCGGCAGCGCAAGAGCCAGGATGCGATGGCGGCGGCCGCGCAAGCAGCATCGGAAGGTTATCGCGTCAGTGTATTCATACTGTCGAAGACAGCCCGCTATCACCGGGTTTCGTTTCAACCCGACGGCTACTGGTTGCATCAGGGTGGTCTGTTCGGGCGCAGCGACCGAACCGATCCGCTGTTCAGGTTCTGGCGATTCAAGAGCCGCGTGGCGCGCGAGACCGCCTTGGTGGCCAAGGTGCGACGAATCAGCTAAAGCTAAGTATCGTGCCAGGTGTTTGCAGGATTTGCCGATTGATCCGATCTAGGTGCCATGTTCTTGACATGGTTGGACGTGATAAACTTCGCCAATACGCATCAAGTCGCACACCTGTGGTGGTCCGGCGATTGACGATTGTAGAATGGGGTTTTTGATGAAGAGAAAAGTTACCAAGGCAATTTTTCCGGTCGCGGGTCTGGGCACTCGCTTTTTGCCAGCGACGAAATCCGTTCCCAAGGAAATCATGACTCTGGTCGACCGGCCGCTGATCCAATATGCGATCGACGAAGCGCGCGAGGCCGGAATCAAGGACTTTATCTTTGTCACAAGCCGCGGCAAGTCGGCACTCGAAGACTACTTCGATACCGCCCCCGAGCTTGAGAACGCGCTGCGCAAATCCGGCAAGGAAGACCTGCTCAACGTGTTGAAAAACACCAACATGGACAGTGGCGCAATCGCCTATATCCGCCAGCACAAGGCCTTGGGCCTTGGCCACGCGGTCTGGTGCGCGCGCAGATTGATCGGCAACGAATCGTTTGCGGTCATCCTGCCGGACGATGTGATTGCGGCTGAAACGCCCTGCCTGCAGCAGATGGTCGAGGCGCATGCGGAAACCGGCGGCTGCATGGTTGCTGCGATGGAAGTGCCGCAGGAAAAGACATCGTCCTACGGCATGCTGGACATCAAGGAAGACATGGGGTCGATCGTTTCGGTCAAGGGCATGATCGAGAAACCCGCAGCAGGCAACGCGCCGTCAAACCTGGCGGTCATCGGCCGCTATATCCTGACGCCCCGGGTCTTGCAGAACCTCAACCAGATCGAAAAGGGTGCCGGCGGCGACTTGCAGCTGACCGACGCGATTGCCGAAGAACTGCGGAAGGGTCGCGATGTCTATGGTTTCCGGTTCCGCGGCCAGCGGTTTGACTGCGGGTCCAAGGCCGGTTTCTTGCAGGCCACCGTCGCCTTTGGTCTGGCCCGCCCCGAACTGCGCGACGAGTTTGCGCAATTCCTGGACGAGATGGTGTCGTTGCGCAAAGCCGCTCAATAAGGCCCCTATCGCAGGGGCCATCGTTTGATGCCGCCGATGGGCGCAGTTCCTGCTGCGCGCTGTCTTGACCTGACCCGGCTGATGTCGCGGGCGGGTCGGATGCCGACCGGGGTCGACCGGGTTGAACTGGCTTATCTACGGGCGCTGATCGCCGATCCGGTGCCGCTGTTCGGGCTGGCCCGCACCGCCTTTGGGTATGTCCTGCTGAATCGTGACGGGGCCGGGGCGGTGTTGCGGGCCGCGCAGGCAGGTGATTGGGGGCGGCCCGGCTGG
>JBBKXP010000451.1:0-5775 GCA_037969545.1 Paracoccaceae bacterium
ACGGAGGCATTCTCACCAAAAGCGCCCGCGACCTTGCGGCTCGTCTCAGCGGCACCGGGGATGCCCATCTTTTCGGCCATCTGGCCCAGTTTGTCAGCAATACCGCCCTGATCGCCCGCCTGTTTCATCCGATCCTGCATGCTGGACATGCCGCCCGATTTGTTGATGGCGTTATAGCCTTTGGCAGCGGCAAAGCCGACTGCGAGCGTGGCAAGCGTTTTCATGAAACTCATGGTAAGACCCTCCTCTGGCGTCGCCGGGCAAGGTAGGCAACGGACATGGGTTTTGGCAGGGGTGGCGGCGCAAATGGCTGCCGATCGGCCAGTTCTGGCCGATGTGCGCGGATGGCCTGTAAGCCGGATTCTGTCCTCCGCGGTTGCCCGCGAATGGATGGCCATTCATCTTGACGACATGTTGCCATGTCGCCTCTGGCTGCCAACCCGGACCGCTCGGGTTCAAGCCTCCCTGCCCCGGCAGTTTCCTTGCGGACTTGCCCCGGCACGCGGTCCCTATTTGGCATTGCTCCCGGTGGGGCTTGCCGTGCCGCTTTGGTTGCCCATCGCGCGGTGGGCTTTTACCCCACCGTTTCACCTTTTCCCTGACAGGTCAGGGTAGTCTGTTCTCTGTGGCGCTTTCCCTGGGGTTACCCCCGCCGGGCATTACCCGGCACCGTGCTTTTCTTGGAGTCCGGACTTTCCTCGATCCGGGACATGATCCGGGACCGCAGCCATCCAGCCATCCGCGCAACGGCCCTGCTAAGCCCAAACCCCTTTGCGGTCAACGGGAAAGCGGGTGACAAGGTCACGTGCAAGTCCCATGTCGGCGGTGGTCAGAGGTCCGGTTGCGCCCGGTCTGTGCCGCAGCCGAAATGCTGCCAGAAGGGTTTCCGGGTCTCTGGTCGGATCATAGCCGATTTTATGCAGCGCGGCGTTAAAGTCGTCGGCATTCAGCGGTTCGGGCCCCGCATCGGACCATACCGCAAGTCCGCTCAGTGCCAGACGGCGCCAGTCAAACCGCGGGCCGGGGTCGATCTTGCGCCCCGGCGCGCAGTCGGAATGCGCGATGATACGTTCCGGCGGAATTTGCCAGCGGCCCATGATCCCGGACAAAAGCATTTCCAGCGCGTCGAACTGGGGGGCGGCAAAGGGCGCATCGCCGGGATTGGCCAGTTCGATCCCGATGCTACGCGAATTGACGTCGGCCACGGCGCCCCAGCGCCCGGCGCCGGCGTGCCAGGCCCGCAAGTCTTCGGGAACCAGTGCAAACACCTTGCCGGCTGCGGAAATCAGGTAGTGGGCCGAAACTTCGGTCGCCGGATCGCAGAGCGTGGCCAGCGCCGCATCGCAGCTGGTCATCGCGGTATAGTGAATGACGACAAGATCGGGTCGCGCAGCGTCGCGGCGTGGGCCGTGATTGGGCGACCTCGGAGTCAGGCCCTAGTTCCCTGCCTGCCGGGCCAGCCGGAATGGTGCCGGATCCCAACCGCAGGCAAAGCCATCGCCATCGGGGTCGATCCCCAGCCGGTCACGTTCCGGCCCGCCGCGAACAAGGAAATCGCGCTGTGCCTCGTCCGGGCTGCGGTATTTGGCGCAGTTGCGCTGGAACCGGCTTTGTCCGGACAGGGTCGACCGGCTGTACCATTCCTGCCCCTTGGCGTTTGGTGCATTGACGGCAAAGTCGACGATATTGGGCCCTTCGTTGCCGTCGCGGTTCGGCACGGCGGTGGCACCGACGACTTCGTAGTTGGCGGCGTTGCGGGCGCGACGCGCGGCATCGCTTTCGATGGTTTCGCGGCCCGTAACCGCAGCAAAGTCCTGCTCGTCGGAAATTCCGGGGTTGTTCAAGCGCGGCGGCGCGGCATTGCCAGACGTCGGCTGGATCAGCCCGGTGGCCGTAGCCGGAGCGGCGGGTAACGCACCGGCGTTGTTTGCGTTGCCGATCCCGGCCGCGGCGAGCTGGCTGGACGGTATCGCGGCCGTACTGACCGATTGCGGCGCCGGAACCGTCAAGACCGTGCCATTGCCGGTCAGGGCGGCCTCGCGCCGGGCGCGATCGACTTCGTAGAGGGCGTAGTCGTTGAAACCGACCCCTGCGCCACTATCGGGCACCTCGGCGCTGCAGCCTGCAACGGCAGACAGTACCGCCCCAAGTGCCATCAGTTGTCGAACCGTCATGTTTCAGCCCTCTGCGCCCCGTTTGGCCGCGCTATCTACCACCACTTGGCGGGCTTGGCTACAAACCCCGCTGCACGTTCAAGTGAGTAGGCGATGTTCAGTAATTCGCCTTCTTCCCAAGGCCGCCCGATCAGTTGCAGGGCCAGCGGCAGGCCTTGGGCGTCCTGCCCGGTCGGCACCGCGATGCCGGGCAGACCGGCCAGATTGACCGTCACCGTAAAGACGTCGTTCAGATACATCCGGATCGGATCGGCATCGGCCATATCGCCAAGACCAAAGGCCGCCGAAGGCGTCGCTGGCGTCAGGATCGCGTCGATTCCGGCGGCGAAAACCTGTTCAAAGTCGCGCTTGATCAGGGCGCGAACCTTGCGGGCGCGGTTATAATAGGCGTCGTAAAACCCCGCCGACAGCACATAGGTGCCCACCATCACGCGCCGTTTCACTTCGTTACCAAAGCCCTCGGCGCGGGTCTTTTCATACATCTCGGTGATGCCGTCGCCGGCCGCCAACCGGGCGCGGTGGCCATACCGGACGCCGTCGTAGCGGGCGAGGTTGCTGGACGCCTCGGCGGGGGCAATCACGTAGTAGGCGGGCAGCGCGTATTTGGTGTGCGGCAGGCTGATGTCGGTGATCCTGGCCCCGGCGTCCTTTAGCATCGCGGTGCCATCCGCCCAAAGCGTTTCGATCTCGGCGGGCATCCCGTCCATCCGGTATTCCTTGGGGATGCCGATCGTCTTGCCCCTGATATCGCCGGTCAGCAGCGCCTCGAAATCGGGCACGGGGATGTCGGCGCTGGTGCTGTCCTTGGGGTCGTGGCCGGACATGGCGCCCAGCATGATCGCCGCATCGCGCACGTCCTTGGTCATTGGTCCGGCCTGATCGAGCGAGGACGCAAAGGCGATGATCCCCCAGCGGCTGACCCTTCCGTAGGTCGGCTTGATCCCGGTGATCCCGGTAAAGGCGGCAGGCTGGCGGATCGACCCGCCGGTGTCTGTGCCGGTGGCGGCAAGGCACAGGTCGGCGGCAACGGCACTGGCGGACCCGCCGGACGATCCGCCGGGGGTCAGCAGGGTGGTGTCATTGCCGCGCCGCCACGGATTGACCGCGTTGCCGTAGCACGAAGTCTCGTTCGACGAACCCATGGCGAATTCGTCCATGTTCAGTTTGCCCAGCATCACCGCGCCGGCATCGAAAAGTTGGGTCGTGACGGTCGATTCGTATTCGGGCTTGAAGCCCTTCAAAATGTTCGATCCGGCCTGTGATGCGACCCCCTTGGTGCAGTACAGATCCTTGATCCCTAGCGGGATGCCGTTCAGCAATGGCGCATCGGCGCCGCGCCGTTTGTCCGCCGCCTGCGCCTGGGAGCGGGCAATCTCGGGCGTCTTGTGGACAAAGGCGTTCAGCGGGTCGGCCTTGTCGATGGCGGCAAGACAGGCGTCGGTCAGTTCGACGCTGGTCAGATCGCCCTTGCGCATCGCGTCACGCGCGGCGGCGATGGTCAGGCGGGTCAGATCGGTCATTCGACCACCTTGGGGACGGCAAAAAATCCTTCACGGGCGTCCGGGGCGTTCTTCAGGATCGCGGCCTGCTGGTTGCCGTCGGTCACCAAATCGTCGCGCCGTTTCAGGCGCATCGGGGTGACGGATGTCATCGGTTCGATGCCCTCCACGTCAACCTCGTTCAACTGCTCAATGAACCCCAAAATCGCGCTGAATTCGGCGGCGAGCGCGGGCAATGCCGCGTCTTCGACCTTGATGCGGGCCAGTTTGGCGACGCGGCGGGCTGTGTCGGTGTCGATCGACATGGGAACTCCGGTTTTGCGGTTCTGATCGCGTTTAGCGCCCCGCTGGCGCGGCTTCAAGCATGTGCCTGCGATAAACGGCGATCATGATGGCCAACATGGTCGCATTCAGCAGATGCCAGAGGAAATGGGTGCCGACGGGGAATGACGCGCAGAGCATCGCATCGAGCGAGCGCAGGCTGATCGAGAGCGACAGAATAGCCGCACCGGCGACGAAGCCAACAGCGAGCGCCGGTTGGCGGTTTCGAAGGACGCTGGCGTAGAAGATCAACAGGATCGGGACCGCCCAGTAGCCGCCCGAAATCCGCAGGAACGGGACGTTCGACAGGACCGCGAAGACCCCGGCGGCATAGGGCAAAAAGGCCAGCGTGCAAAGTGCGGCGGCCCATAGCGGCCAGCCGAGGGAGTGCCGGTTGATCGCGTAGAGGTAGGTCAGGATGAAGGCCGCGATCGGCAACGTGTCGGCCAATGCGGCCCAGCGGGTGGCAAAGGTGTGGAACAGGGTGCTGCCAATGCCGATGACGAACAAAATGATGCAGAGGGTGCGGGTCAGCGGGGTATTCCTGTTGCTGCGCCAGACGATCAGTGCGGCACACAGAAACGCCCCATTGGTGATCGCATTCACCGGCTCGGCCCAGAACCCGGGACCGAGCCGTTCGCAATAGCTGTCGATCTGCGCGGTCCAGTCCATCTTGCTCCCCTGCCGGCATCGCGTATCCTGCCGCGCAACATAGGAGGCGTGCGATGAAAATCACCTGGCTTGGCCATTCCGGCTTTCGCATCGAAATCGCACAGGCGGTGCTGCTGGTCGATCCCTGGATTACCGGCAACCCGATGTTTCCGGAAGACAGACGGGCCGAGGCGATCAGCGGCGCGACCCACCTCCTGCTTCCCCACGGGCACGGCGATCATGCGGGCAATGCGGCGGCCATTGCCGGGGAACTGAAGATTCCCATCGTCTGCGGCTTTGAACTGGCCGAGATTTTTGCCGCCGAAGGGTTGGATACAATCGGCTTTGGCAAGGGTGGCACTATCGACCTGCATGGGGCATTGGCAACGCTGGTCAACGCCTGCCATTCGGCCAGCATCGATTTTCGCGGCAAGGGAATAGAAGCCGCCGGATCAGAGGCCGGATTCATGATCGCGGGCGCGGGCCACACGATCTATATCAGTGGCGATACCGACATCATGGCCGATATGGACTGGATGGGTGACTTGCACAAACCTGACATTGGCATCTTGTGTTGCGGTGGCCACTACACAATGGACATGGCCCGCGCCGCCTATGCAGCGAAACGGTATTTCAATTTTTCAACCTTGATTCCGTGTCACTACAAGACGTTTCCGCTGTTGGCGCAATCCGCCGACCCGTTGGTCGCCGCGCTGCCCGGGGTCAATGTGCTGACGCCTGACGTGATGGAAACGGTGGCTATCTGATGCTGCCCGTCAGGCAGCCGGTTGCGGGGTCAAAACCGAACAGGCGGGCGCTGGGGATCGAAAAGCCGCTGGCATCATCGAGGCGGGTGCAGAACCGGAACTGGGTGTCGTTGATTCGCGTGTAATCATAGGGTGTGCCGGTCGTCGGGTCGCGGGGATCAAGACGGGTGATGCGGCCGCCGCAATAGTTCGGGTCAGCGGCATCGGCAGGCAAAACGCTGCCGGCAAGCGGGCACCGCAAATAGCCCGCCATTTCGCGCATGTCGAAATAGCGTTGCCGGTCAAGCCGTTGCGCCGGGCTAAGATTGCCGAATACGGACACTTGGGCCGGTGCGGGGGCCAATGCGGGGGCTGCCGCAGTCC
>JBBKXP010000452.1:0-7523 GCA_037969545.1 Paracoccaceae bacterium
CGCTGGCGGGCCTGATTAGATTGATCTGCATGGAACACAATGACCGTTATCATTATCACGTCATGCGCCGCGCCATCGAAGATCACGTGCCTGCCGATTTTCAACGCCACGCCCATCACTGGCTGATCCTGCACGGGCGCTATAACTGCATCGCCCGAAAACCCAAATGCGCGGCCTGCCTGATCCGCGATCTTTGCCCTTTTGAGGATAAGACCTTATGACCAGCTACGACGTGATCGGCATCGGCAACGCGATTGTCGATGTGATTTCATCCGCCGACGACATGTTCCTTGACCAGATGGGGATCGAAAAAGGGATCATGCAGCTGGTCGAACGTGACCGGGCCGAGGTTCTTTATGCCGCGATGCGCGACCGGGTCGAAACCCCCGGCGGATCGGTCGCCAACACCATCGCGGGCCTGGGCAGCATGGGGTTGTCCACCGCCTTTATCGGCAAGGTCAAGGACGACGCGCTGGGACGGTTCTATGCCAAGGGAATGGCCGATGCCGGCACCTCGTTTCCCAATCCGCCCGTGGCGACGGCAGCAGCGCCGACATCAAGGTCGATGATATTCGTGTCGCCCGATGGCGAACGATCGATGAACACCTACCTTGGCGCCGGCGCCGACATCGGCAGAAACGATGTCCCCACTGACCTTTTCACCGGCGGCAAGATTTTGTTCCTCGAAGGCTATCTGTTCGACAAACCCGAAGGCAAAACCGCTTTTGCCGAGGCTTCGCGCTTGATGCATGCGGCGGGTGGACTGTCGGGCATCAACCTGTCCGACCCCTTCTGCGCCGTCCGGCACCGAGACGATTTCCAGCGGCTGATCGCCGAGGAAATGGACTTTGTGATCGGCAACGTCGCGGAATGGACGACTCTGTATCAGACAGACGATCTGGGCGCGGCGCTGGATCGGGCCGGGGCGGTTTGCAACACGGTGGTCTGCACCCGGTCGGGACAATCTGTCTTGTTGCGCCGGCGCGACGAACGCGCTGAAGTCGATGTGGTCCGCGTCGTGCCCGTCGATGCAACGGGCGCCGGCGACCAGTTTGCGGCCGGTTTCCTGTTCGGTCTCGCGACCGGTCAACCGTTGGAGGTCTGCGGACGAATGGGTGTGATCGCGGCAGCAGAAGTGATCGGGCACATCGGGCCTCGCCCCAAGGCTGATCTCAAGACGCTTTTCGCCCGATCTGGCCTGATTTAGCCAAGGCGGACAACCACGCCGCATCAATCCGGTCGATCACATTCGGGTCAAAGCGGTGTTGCTGTTCCCAGTAACGCCCTGACGGAACCATATAATCAGCCTCATTTTCAAGCAATTGCACGTTGGCGAGTGCTTCTGCATCCAGGCTGATCGGGCGGACGTTCTTGAGCGCGCCGGGGTTTGCACGGGGAAATACCAGCTGACTGTCATCCTGCGACAGATTGACGATTGCACAGCCTTGAAGTGCCCCGTGGACCAACAGACGCGCGGATTTCGCAGGCAGCGACCGCAATGTGACATCAGGGCGCAGCGGGTCCGGCATTCCGGTACCGTAGAAATGCGTCTGACCAACCTCAGGATAGATCATGTCGCAGCCAAGATAGGCGATCACCCGTGGGCGCAGCGCCAGCAACGCCCAGTAGCCTGCGGTAAATGCCATGGTGCCCCCGGCATAGACGAACCCGCCAAGTGCATTTTGCGCCGGGACATAATCTGCGGCGGTGATGAATCGTTGCTGCGGACCGGGATCATGCGGCAGACGGTCTTGGGCAAAATCTTCGGGATAGATCAGATCGGTCCAGTCGTCGCGCACCGCCCAGGCGTTGTTGATGGCGACGATCCTGTCGAATATGCTGCCCGGCCAACGCCGTGCGACGACCACATTGGGCGCGCTTCCGAGGATCAGCACTATCGTCAAATGTCGCCTCCTCACCGTTCGTTGTCGGCATTTTTCTGAGAAATAGGGCAGCGAACCACCCATACCAGTGGCAAAGAAGTTTTCGACCGAGGTTTCTGACCGCCATCCGACGCGGTGGGGATTTCTGCAATGAAAGTCCGAGTTTTACGCGACGGCGATATCTGCGATTGGCACGTCACATCCGGTCTGTGACGGCATCAGAACCAACGTCGATTGATGCGAACGACCCACGCCTACTAGGGGCGAGGCAGGCTGCCGAACAATTTCGCCTGATAGTCGATCGTGCAATTTGCCTGCCGCTGCATCAGCAAGACGACCACGCACGAAATGGCGACCCCGGTCAGATAGGCCAGCGGAACTATTTCGATGAAGACCGACCAGCCGCTTTGCGCGAGAACCTTGCTTGTCCCCATGGCCAGCGCCAAAAGCCAGCTGGCCGTCGAGACGCCCGCCATCAGTGACAAACTGAGCAATTGGCCAAGCGACAACGAAAACACTGGCCGGTCCAGATGCGCCCGCAGCACCGGCATCGCGATCGCGCCAATCATCAGCGCATTGATCGTCAGCACCGACACGACGCCAAGTTTGCTGAACAACTTTGGCGAGAAGTTTTCGAGAATGAAACCGGTCCGAATGTAGATCAGACCCAGCCCGGTCAGCCACATCCCGAGCAAAGCCACCCAGATCAGCCGATGACAGGTCCGCAAGGTCGCGATCATGGCCGCATCTATCCGGCCGTTCAGCCGCGAAATCGCCGTCAGATCGGCAAAGAATGATGTGCCGATCCCGACGGTAACGCACAGGATGTGAACAAAGCGGACTGCGTCGGTCAAAAGCAGATCATTCATGGTCTCGGCCCTCGATTCCGCAATTGCATCCGCACCGCTTTCGCCACCAACTATCAGCCCGACCCAGGGGCAAACGCGCAAATGGCACCTGACGCGAAACTGGCACACTGAGGCCTATGAACTGGCGAAAGATGGCCTTTTTGTGGGAAACCAAGGCAATTTTCGGGCGCCACACTCTTTTTCGGATCATGTTGTACGGGGTCTTGGCGGAAACCAGCCAACATCGGAACAGGAGGTTGGCCGTTCAGGATGGTCAAAGCAACGCACGCCGCGCAATCAACGGAGTTTCTTGCGGATCACCAGCTTGAGGCCCGACCAGACCCTATCGACGGCGCAAACCTTGACGTCGACCAGTCCCATCGGCAGGGCAACCGCCCGAACCACGTCTTCGGTAATGTCGGTCGGGCGCTGCGACGCCGTCTTGGGCCAACTGACCCAGATCATTGCGTCGCGGGCGATCAGCGGCAGGGCCTGCGTCAGCAGATCCTGCAGTTCTGCTCGCTGCGGCGTGAAAACGTGGACAAAAGCAGCGTCCGGCGCAATCTCGTCCCACAGCACGTCAGGCCCGCCCGCCAGCAAATCGTCGAAATAACCGGCAGGCGGGTTAACGACAGCGGCGCGCATACCGTCCTTCAAACCCAGCTTGCGCCACAGCGGCGTGCCGGAATAGCCGTTTGTCATTCGCCCAGCTTGGCGTGGACTTCCGCCAGATCGATCTCGCCGATCGGCATCTTGTTGGCCGGGTTTGCAAAATCGTACTTGAACAGATTGAAATCCTTTTTGTAGATTTCATAGATCAGGTGCATCGACAGATCGTCAAAGTAATCCTCGACCGGATGCGCCCGCTTTGGCCCATGCCCTTCGCTCTCGTTGAACCGTGGCAACTTTGCGAGGTCAAGCGGATGCGCGACGGGCGTATTGTCCAGCACGACCTGCATGCCCTCGTTGAACTTCTCGGTCCAGAAGATGTGGTCGTAGCGACCGCCGTTGATGATGAACGTGCTGATATGGCCCGACATCGCCGACCAGTGGATGTCAGGCTCCATCGGGCGGCGCCAGCGGATGGTGTCACGGACGAACAGCAGGAACCGGCGGAACGATTTGATCTGGTCGAACTCAAAGCCATCTTCGGGCGATCCCACCTCGATCCCGTATTTCTGCATCAGCAAGGGCACCAGATTGCCGCGATAGCGTTTGCCGTTGCGCTGGATGCCACAGATCTTGTCAAAAAACGATGACAATATCCGGGTGTAGGGATTGCGCACGCAAGTGAACGAATAGCTTTTATGTGCCTTGATGTTCTGGGCGATCAACGGTTGGCTTTCTTCCTGTGCCCATTTGTGCAGCCCGGTTGTGGAATCATGAATGTCGCCGTCAAAATACGCCCCGTGGTCGGCATAAAACATCACCTGACCGATGGTGGAACAGGCGCATTTGGGAACCACGCGGTAAACCACACTCTCGCTCTCGGTCATCCAGGTGCCGGGAAAACCCATACTCACGCGCCTCCGCTGCTCTGCCGCAATCATTCGAGAGATGTGCGGCCAGAAGCAAACTTTCCAGAAAAAAGCAAACAAACTCTGTCTATTCAACGTCTGATCACGTTATCAAGTGCAACAATACCAAGGTCAAAGGCTTATTCGTTTCCTCAATGGCAAAAATCGCCTTCATTTTGCTCTGCCACAGGGACCCGGACGCTATCATTCAGCAGGCCCGGCAGTTGACCGCCGTGGGCGACTGCATCGCGATCCACTTTGATGCCCGTTCGCGACAGGAAGACTTTGCGAAAATCCAGGCCGAACTGGCTGAAAACCCCAACGTCACCTTCGCCCGAAAGCGGATAAGATGCGGTTGGGGCGCCTGGAGTCTGGTGCAGGCGACGCTTGGCGCGGTTGAAGCGGCCATCGCGGCCTTTCCGCGCGCCACCCATTTCTACATGGTCTCGGGCGACTGCATGGCGATCAAATCGGCCCGCTATGCGCACGACTTTCTGGATGCCAGCGACCGCGATTTCATCGAAAGTTTTGACTATTTCGAAAGCGACTGGATCAAGACCGGTTTCAAGGAAGAGCGGTTGATCTACCGTCACTATTTCAACGAACGCACCCAGAAAAAGCTGTTTTACAACAGCTTTTGGCTGCAACGCCGTTTGGGCGTGACCCGCGCGATTCCCTCCGACATGCAGATCATGATCGGCAGTCAGTGGTGGTGCCTGCGCCGTCGCACGATCGAATGGATTCTTGAATTTGCCCGCAAGCGTGCCGATGTCATGCGGTTCTTCCGGACAACCTGGATCCCGGACGAGACGTTCTTCCAGACCCTCGTACGCCATCTGGTGCCGGGATCCGAGATTGAAACACGCACTCTGACGTTTCTGATGTTCACCGACTACGGCATGCCGGTGACATTTCACAACGATCACTACGATCTGCTGCTCAGCCAGGACGCAATGTTTGCGCGCAAGATCAGCGCCGGGGCAAAAGAGCTGAAAAGACGCCTGGGCCGCCTTTATGCCAGTGATCGAACCGATTTCAAGATCTCGAACGAAGGCCGGGGGCTGTACAAGTTCCTGACCGGACGGGGCCGGATCGGGCGGCGGTTTGCCACCCGTTTCTGGGAGACCGAGACCTCGCTCGGGCGCGAACGCGAACTGCTGATCGTCGCCTGCAAGAAATGGCATGTTGCCAAGCGGTTGCTTGGGTCAATCAAGCATCACACCAACATCCCAGCCATCGACTATCTGTTCAACGAAGAACAAACGCCGCTTCCCGATCTGGGTGGCATCCAGTCGACCCTGAGCAAGCGCACCCGGCACCGCCGGGCCCTGATGCGCATGTTGTTCGACTACTATGAAACCGACCGGCTGATCATTTGTCTGGATACCGCCAACATCGACCTGATGAACGATTTTTTCTCGGATCGCTCGATGACAAAACTGCTCGAAGTCGAATGCAACTTTTCCGATAGCTATCTTACCGGTCACGCAAAACGGGTTGGTCTGGCTGGCGAGCAAACCTCGGCCGAAACTTTGGCGCAACTGCTGCCCACGATCCGCTATGACGTGATCTTTGAAAGCGACCGGATCAGGGACTCGAAATTCCCCAACCACTTGCGCTTGCGCGAATCCGTATCGCCGCACGAAAACGCCCCGACCTTGCGCGAATTCCTGAGCGTTCCGCCGGAGGTTGCGCTTGGCATCGCCGAAACGCCGCACCTGTTCACTGATTGAGGCCAGACATGGACTATGCTTATGACCCGCAGAATATTTTCGCTCGCATCCTGCGTGGCGAAATTCCGAACCGGACCGTCTTCGAGAACGATCATGCCCTGGCCTTCGATGACATCAATCCGCAGGCCCCGGTGCATGTTTTGGTGATCCCCAAGGGGCCTTACACGAGCCTCGATCATTTTGCCCGCGATGCCAGCGTCGAAGATCAGGCCGGGTTCATGGCCGCCGTGGCCGAGGTGTGCCGGATCGCCAATGTCGACGAAGGGTTTCGCGCCATCGCTAATGCCCGTGGGCATGGGGTGCAGGACGTGCCGCATTTTCACCTGCATATACTGGGCGGCCGACCACTGGGGCGGATGCTGTCGCCGCAATCCTAGCCGGCCGCTGCGTGGTCCTTGCCCGCCTGTTCCAGCGCATCGCTGATCCGCCGTGTCTTGGGGTCGTTGCCGGTTGTCGGCCAGCCCTCGCGCTGTTTCGAGCGCACCCCGTCGGTTTCCTCGGTCTGGTCGTGGAACAGCACGACCTGGGTCGGATAGGGCATGTCTATGCCGGCTTTGTCGAGCGCCTGATAGACCGCCTTGATGACGCGTGAGAAGGTGTGAACGACATCGGCGCGGGCCGAATCCGTCCACCAGCGCAAGCGGATGTCGTTGCCGCTGTCCGCGATGGCCCATGGCAAGGCCTCGGGCGGGGGATCGGATTTGACGCCTTCGACCCCGGCGCAGACCTCTTGCATGATCTTGATGGCGCGGTCCCAATCGTCATTGCAGCCGATCTGCACATCATATTCAGATCGCCGGATATCGAAGGCGGTGTTGACGATCACGGCGTCGGTATAGATGTCGGTATTCGGGATGACGACGCGCCGGCCATCGTAGGTCTTGATCAGCGTGGCGCGGGTTTCGATCTGTTCCACCGTGCCTTCGTAGCTGCCCGACACGATCTGGTCGCCGATCGAAAAGGGTTGCCGTATCAGGATCAGGATACCCGCCAGCATGTTTTGCAGGATGTCCTTGAACGCAAATCCGATGGCGACCGAACCGATGCCGAGCCCCGCGAAAAGATCACCGGGCGAAATCGAGGGTAGAACGATTGTAACGGAGAGCATGATGCCACCGATCAGTACTGCCCAGCCAATCAGGCTGGCACCCACCTCGCCCAGATTATCGCGCTCTTGGCGGTGCGCAGCGCGCCGGACGGCCCAACCGACGCCGCGCGCCAACAGCCAGAACACCACCAGCACCACCAATGCGATACCCATGTTCGGCAAAAGCTTGAAGAATCCATCGACCCACGAGTCGATTTTCGCAAAGAAATTTCCGACGTCGGCGTCGACCTGCTCCATACTCGCGTCCCTTGGTATGCATGAAACAACTGTTCGTTGGCCGATGCGGTTCCACAACTTGCCACACCCGCGCCTTGTGGTGGGCAGACATCGCGCAGGCTTTGTGGGTCATGCCGGCCATTCGTGGCTTGCCCGGACCCGGCCGCCGCGCCATAACAGGCTGCAGCGTTACTGACAGGCCCGCCCATGACCAGACC
>JBBKXP010000453.1:0-2871 GCA_037969545.1 Paracoccaceae bacterium
CCGCCGCAGCTCGAAGAGGGCTCGAACCGGTTAGTCGCCGCATCCCGTGCGAACGGCCGCTGTCGGCTTAGCGTAGGATTCCACACTCTCCCGCAAGCGACCCCAGGAACAGGAAAATGAACCCTAAGACCATCGCCCAGACCGCGGCAGCGATTTCGATCGCGGCCACCTGCAGCGCCGCCGCCGACCAGTTTGCGATCCAGACGGACGGTCCCGTCATCGGCGCCTCCGACCGGCTTCTTGCAACCCTCCACATCCGAGAGGTCGATGCGGTCGAGATCAACGGCGTCCATTTCACCGTGATCGACGCCCGCGACGAAGGCTATGTCGAAGCCTACGTCCTCGCGATGAACATCGAAGCGACCGCACTCTACCGGCTGGAGGAGGATTGGGACGGTGCCGGACTGTCCTCGCTCCCCAACGAGGCGCGCGCACCCTTCTTGCACGCAACTGTCTGCGAGTTCTGCATCAGCTGAACGGGGCGGCCCAGCACCAACCACGAGGAGCGGTGATCCCAGGGTGAACCGCTCCTGCTTTGTTAGCGCTGATCCCTGACGCCTGCGGCGCGGAGCCCGGCTTCCAGGGCCTCGACATCTTCCATCCGGGTGAACGGCAGCGACCTGAAATGTCTAAACGGCAAGTCCAACTGCCTGACCATATTCTGGAACCTCGCCGTCCCCGTGTTCTCCGGATCGCCCGACGCCGCAACTGCATAGACCATCGCGTGCCAAGAGCTGCTCGGCAATCTCTCGTGCGCCTCCCGAGCACACGCGATGGCCTCGCCAGAATGACCGGACAGGAACCACGCCAGCCCGATCAAGGACTGAAAATACGGATACTGCTGATCGATGGTCGTCAGACAGACATAAGTTGTGATCCGTTCTATTCCCGCCATATGCGACCCCGTCAGTATGTCGCTTGTGGCAAGGGTCAGATGTGCCAGGTAGAAATTCGGGTTGAGCGTCAGAGCCCGTGCACAATCGGCGCGACACCCTTCGTGATCGCCCAGCAGCCAGAGCCGAAGGTTCGCGCGAGTGCGAAACGCGAGGGCCGAGGATGCTCCAACGGCAATCGCCCTATCCGCAAGGGACATCGCCCAGTCCGTTTCGCTGACGCTGGTGCTGCTTTGCATGAGCGGGTGCATCTGCGTCGCGGAATGCGCGAGCAGCGCAAGCGCCTTGGGATCGTCCGGGTCAATCTTGACGGCGGCTTGCATCGCGGTGCGACCGATCATCGTGTCCGGAGCCGTGATGCGGCTGTAGAAGTAATGAGCCTTGGCCATCAATTGCTGCAGATCAAGTCGTTCATTCGGGATCTTCGCGTATCTCTCGCCGTCATAGGCAATGACGCGGATGCGCAGCACGCTCGAGATCTTGCGCGCCACCTCCTCTGAAAGCTGATCAAGCTTTGACGGGTCGCCCGTGAAAGATTCCGCGTAGAAGTTGCCGCTCTCGTTCAATCCCGACAGCGAGACGACGAGCCTGGCGCGATTGCCTGAGACGCTCACGCGGCCCCGAACCACGTAATCTACCGACGAGGAAAGTGCCTCATTGGTGAAGATGCGAACCCCGGAGCGTGGCGCCATGATCAGCACCAGTCTTTCGTGCAGGTCCTCTGCAAAATCCTCAGCGGCTTGAGACCCGCCCGCACTGGTGATCTTCTCGATCAAGATGCCGGGCTTGAGGCTGCTGGTCGGGGCGGGCAAGCCGACGTGCAGAGTGTAGCCCCGTCCGACGATCGTTTCCAGGATTTGCCGCTCGGGATCTTGGATCGCTTTTCTGATGTCCTTGATGCACTGCGCAAGGCTGTCGTCGGTAACGGCGGTTCCGCGCCAGACCGTCTCGATCAAATCATCCCGAGAGACGACGTCTCCCCGCCTGCGTGCGAGTTCCGCCAGAACGCGCATGGATTGCGCGCGCAGGCGTAGCATGTCGCCAGCGGCGTTGCGGAGCGTCATGGCAACCGGATCGAAGATGCAGGTCCCCATGAGGAGCACGTCGTGGTTTCTTTGGTTCATCTCGCTCCCCGCCGGACGATGCTGCCCGACGCAGGCTCGGTGGAAACCGGGCAAAACCTCTGCAAAAGCAGGTAAGTTTGCGCCCCTGTCGTCCAGACGCGGACCGGCTAGTGGCATCATGTAGGGTCAGCTTAGCACATACGAATGTGCCCAGAAATCACCTATCTATCGCTAAGAAGCGTGCAACGGTTCCGAGCTTACACAAAAATAGCAGCATTGGAGTGACTGATGGGCTAGCCATGATTTGTTTAGTAGTTGCCTATCACACGGTGAACGGCAGCGCCGTCCGCAGACCGACGATGAGCCGCCAAAATGCTGCAAGGTGCACGAATGGCAGGAATGCGAAAGCTGCAGTGCCGCGCTAGACAGCTTCGTCGTTGGCCGGAGCCCAAGAGCATCAAAGGCTAGAGCACGCCATGTCATCTTGGTCGCTTCAAGATCGTGTCCACGAAACTGGTAGAACCGCTTGCTAGGCACCGATCCGGAGAGATTAAGAATTTACAAGAACAGAGCAGCTGTCGGGGTGTGTGACCAATCACTCCCAATCACAAGAAAAATCACTGAATATGTTTACATCATGCTCCATGAAAAACCCTTTTGACCGTGTAACAGGCTAAGTGGCTTATTTTACCGGGTTTGGGGTTTACCTTGTTACACGGAACGGCTGCATTTGGTTTACGTTATGTTGACAAAGGTTTCCAATAGCGCATGCTCTTGTTTACATCAACGTTGTCCATTCTAGCAGAATGTAACCCTTTCGCACCCCCGGGTAAATATTCTGACCGGCGGCAGTAGCGCCCGTATGATGCGAAATCCTCCCTGTTCTCATCATTCTAGAATAGCCCTGGTCGACG
>JBBKXP010000454.1:0-2792 GCA_037969545.1 Paracoccaceae bacterium
TTCAAAGACAGTGATCGCCACCGGTGCTGCCGGGTCCGCCAACACCGCCGCGAGGACTTCGGGTGAATTCAGCGCCCGCGCCAACCCGTCGCGCTGCAGCCTGTATTCCGCCGCATCCACCGACCCCGACACATCCAGCCCGATTGCCAGCGCCTGACGGCAGTCGGCCCAGACCGGGGTGGCGCAAAACCAAAGCAGCGCGACCATACGGATCATCCGCGCGGCCCCGCAACCGCCGGGTTGCCACTGACGCTGACCAGCATCAGTTCGCGCAGCAGCTTGCGCCGCATCGCCGCGGCATAATCGTCAAACCCGTCCGCCACCTCGATAAAGGCGCCGGGGCCGTGCCTGACCTGACCCATGTAAAAGGCCAGCAGATCGGCACTGGCGACATAATCGCCGCCATTGATCATCAGCCCGTTGACCACCACCCCGTCAAAGGGAAAGACAGCGTAGGCTTGGGCTGGGCCGAACCCCTCGTTGTTGATTCCGTCGCCTGCCAGATCGATCGTGCGCGTCAGGCAGTCCGGACCGCCCGCCAACAGCGTTGCCGCATGGCCAAGGGCATAGCCGACAGCAGTCGGGAATTCGACCTGACTGCGCGGGCTTTCGGCGATGATGGCGGCGGCGCGTGTCAGATCGGCCTCGGATCGGATCAGGCCAAAGGGCAAAATCTCGGCCTGATTGTATCGCCCGCTCCACTCGAACACCGCCAACGCCACCGGGTCGTCACTGGCCAGGAACGCCGCCACCACCTCCGGGTCGACCAACGCAGCGGCCAGACCGCGACGCTGCAGTTGATCTTCGGCCTGATCGACGGACGATGAGACATCCATCGCCAGCACCAACGCCAGCCGGCAGGCCAACCCCTGATCTGGCAGCAACAGCAGAAATATTATAGCGGCCCTTACCAATGTCCAGTGTTTGTCATGCTGGACCAGGGCTCGGCCTTGGGCAGACTGTCACCCTTCTGCAAAAGCTCGACCGAGATGTTGTCGGGGGATCGCACAAAGGCCATGTGGCCGTCGCGCGGTGGCCGATTGATCGTCACGCCGTTGTCCATCAGGTGCTGACAGGTCGCATATATGTCGTCGACCCGGTAGGCCAGATGACCGAAATGGCGGCTGTCTGACGGCAGCGCATCGTCACCATCCCAGTTGTAGGTCAGTTCGACAGGGCAATCCGGTTGCCCCGGCGGCGCCATGAAAATCAGGGTAAAGCGGCCGCCTTCATTTTCGATTCGGCGGGTTTCTTCAAGCCCAAGCAGGGCAAAAAAGGCCATCGTCTCCTCAAGGTTTTTGACCCGGACCATGGTGTGAAGATAAGTGATTGGCATCGGTTTCTCCTGCATTGTGCTGCGGTAAAGCCTAGCACGGAAAGCGACGAGCGCCAGTCTTCTGCAGGCCTGAAATCCTTGCCGACGATCCGCTTTGACCCCTCGCCTGCTTTCGGAGATTGGCGATCAACGGCGACGAATCCGCGCCGTAGAACACGCCCAATGCCTGATCCTTTCCTTCATAGATCCATTTTTTGCACCCTGTTTTTCGGCCAGATGTATCCTTTTCATGCTTAACTGTTGAATTCTCGGGACTCCTTGGTAGCCTCGACCTGCCTGAATTCGACAAGCCAAGCTCTAAATGGGAGGAAAATCATGACCTATCTGAAATCCGCGCTTCGCGGATGTGCCATCGTATCGGCAGTTGCCGTCGCCCCGGTCGCGGCGTCTGCGCAAGAATTTATCAACGTACTGACCGGCGGGACCTCTGGGGTTTATTATCCGCTGGGCGTCGGTCTGGCCAACATCTACGGCGAAAAAATCGAGGGCGTGCGCACGCAGGTCCAGTCGACCAAGGCCTCGGTCGAAAACCTGCACCTGCTGCAGGATGGTGGCGGCGAAATCGCCTTTGCCCTTGGCGACAGCGTCGCATTGGCCTGGGCGGGCAACGCCGACGCCGGTTTCCCGCAGCCACTGGATCAGTTGCGCGGGATCGCCGCGATTTATCCGAACTACATTCAGGTCGTCGCCTCGGTTGATAGCGGCGTCGTGGATTTCGCCGGTCTGGCCGGGCACAGCCTGTCGGTCGGCGCCCCCGCGTCGGGGACCGAACTGAACGCACGGGCGATCTTTGGCGCGATGGGCATGTCCTATGACGATCTAAGCAAGGTCGAGTACCTGCCCTTTGCCGAATCGGTCGAACTGATCAAGAACCGTCAGCTTGACGGCACGCTGCAATCGGCGGGCCTTGGTGTCGCGTCGATTCGCGATCTCGCCTCGTCGGTGGACATCACCGTCGTGGCCGTGCCCGCCTCGGTCGCGGAAACGCTGGGCGCGCCCTATGTCGCCGCCACAATTCCCGCGGGCACCTACGATGGGCAGGACGCCGACGTGCCAACCGTCGCGGTTTCGAACTACCTCGTTACCCATGCGGGCGTATCCGACGAGACTGCCTATGAGATGACCAAGCAACTTTTCGAGAATCTCGACACGCTAGAGGCGTCGCATCAGGCGGCGGCCCTCATCACCCTGGAACATGCGCTGGACGGAATGCCGATCCCGCTGCATCCCGGGGCCGAGCGGTACTATCGTGAAAAAGGCATGATCAACTAGGCAGCCGCAAGGACCAGTGATCGATCCTGGGCCGCGCCGGACTTTCCGGTGCGGCCCCCATGCAGGACTGGGGACGAGGCTGACATGACGAATCCCGCAATTCCCCCGCTACCGACGGAGAACCATGGCTTTGAATTTCCGACCGGTGCGACCGGTCGGCTCTTGTTCTGGATCGCGGTCGTCT
>JBBKXP010000455.1:0-8738 GCA_037969545.1 Paracoccaceae bacterium
TTCGGTCTATCGGACAAGGTTGCCCTCCATCACCAGCACCGCATTGCCGGCAACGGTGACGCCATCCGCATCGGCATGCGCACTGATCTGCGACGGTCGGCCCATATCCGCACCCTGCCCGCCGCGACCCTGCAAACCATCGAAACCCGACCCCGCGTCGTGCCGATGGCCGACGGTCTGCTGGCAACCTTGCGGGGAATAAACCTGAACGACGGGGCGAATGCCGCCGATATGGTGGCGGTGCGGGTCTGGCTGACCCCCGGGCTTGTCGTGACGGTGCGGCGGCGGCGGATTTTCGCGGTCGACGATCTGCGCACCCAAGCCGAGGCGGGAAGCGCCCCTGCCAACCCGGCGCAATTTCTTGCCGATCTGTGCGACGGCCTCGTCGCCCGCATCGAAACCGTCTCGCTTGCACTCGAAAACGAAACCGACGTGATGGAGGCGGCGATCTACGATCAAGGCGGCAAAACCCTGACCAACCTGTCCGAACGGCGCCGCAGCGTGATCAAGCTGCGCCGTCACGTCGGGCCGCAGACCGACGCGCTCCACGCGCTTGCGATCTGCGACAGCGCGCTGATCCCTGACATATTGCGTCCCGGCCTCGCCGAAATCGCCAACCGGGCCACAAGGTCGGTCGAAGAGCTCGCCGAAGTGCGCGAGCGCCTGACTGCGTTGTCCGACCACCTTGACATGATCCAGACGGCACGACTGGAGCGCAACGGATATGTCCTGTCGGTGATCGCCGCGATATTCCTGCCACTGGGGTTCCTGACCGGTCTGTTCGGCGTCAATCTTGGCGGGATGCCCGGCACTGGATCGCCAATGGCCTTCGCTGCGCTTTGCCTTGGAATTGTTACCATCGGCGCTGCGCTCTACGCCTATTTCCACTGGCGAGACTGGCTGTGACGGGCTATGGGGCGGACGACAACGACCGGGGGGCAAATCCGATGGCGACCACCATCCTTGCGCGGTGCGAAGCCAACGGGCTTCGCCTGACCGACCAGCGGCGCACCATCGCCGAAGTGCTGGAGACGGCCCACGACCACCCCGATGTCGAAGAACTGTACCACCGCGCATCCCGCATCGATCCGCGGATTTCACTGGCAACGGTCTATCGCACGGTCAAGCTGTTCGAGGAATCCGGGATCCTGGAAAAGCACGAATTCGGCGACGGGCGGGCGCGTTATGAAACCGCCGACCGCGACCACCACGATCACCTGATCGACATGCACTCGGGCGAGGTGATCGAATTCGTCGATGCCGAGATCGAGGCACTGCAGGAACGTATCGCCGCCAAGCTCGGGTATCGGCTGATGGGGCACCGGCTGGAGCTTTACGGGGTGCCGCGCAAGGCGAAGGAATAGGGTTTGGGCAACGCACGCGGCGCGATCCTGATGGTGCTGGCAATGGCGGGGTTCGCCATCGAGGATACCTTTATCAAGCTGGCCTCGGCCACCCTGCCGGTCGGGCAAATCCTGATCGTCATCGGCATCGGCGGGGCCCTGGCCTATGGCGCCTTCGCGGTGCTGCGCGGTACCGTCCCGATGCCGTTGGGCATATTGCGCGGGGCATCCGGCATCCGCGCCTTTTTCGAAGGCCTCGCCGCCATCTGTTTCGTTACCGGCCTGTCGCTCGTCCCGATTTCCATCGTCACCACGATCATTCAGGCCAATCCGCTGCTGGTCACCATCGGTGCCGCCCTGTTCTTCAAGGAAACCATCGGCTGGCGACGGTGGAGCGCCATTGCCATTGGCCTGATCGGTGTGCTGATCGTGCTGCGCCCCTTTGGGCAGGGTTTCGAAGCGGCGACGCTGTTCACTGTCGCCGGGGTCATCGCCATGTCAGCCCGCGATCTGGCGACCCGCAAGATTCCGCCGGTATTCAGCACGGTGCAACTGTCCACCCTCGGTTTCGTCGCCACGATCCCCGCCGGGGCGCTGGCCCTGCTGATCGAAGGCACCGGATTTACTCGCCCTGACCCGCACGCCACCGCCTATCTTGTTGGCGCCATCGTGATCGGCATTCCGGCGCTCTACTGCATCATCGCCGCGATGCGGGTAGGCGAGATCAGCTTTGTCGCGCCGTTCCGCTATTCCCGGATCGTCTTTGGTCTTTTGGTCGGGGTGCTGGTGTTTCGCGAAACGCTGGACGGCTACACAATCCTTGGCGCGACGATCATCTGCGTTTCCGGTCTTTACACCTTCTTGCGCGAGGCCCGGTTGCGCCGCCCTTCCCCAGCGGCATCAGCCGCGTTATAGAACCTGCGAGCGATACCGCTGACAGATCGGACCAAAGCCATGAGCGCCATCATCGACATCCACGCCCGCGAAATCCTTGACAGCCGGGGCAACCCCACGGTCGAGGTCGACGTGATCCTTGACGACGGCACGATGGGTCGCGCTGCAGTGCCTTCGGGTGCCTCGACCGGTGCCTACGAAGCGGCGGAAAAGCGCGACGGCGACAAGAAGCGGTATTTGGGCAAAGGTGTCCTGGACGCCGTGGCATCAGTGAATGGCGAAATTGCCGAGGCGATCCTGGGGTATGACGCCACCGAGCAGGTCGACATCGACATGGCGATGATCGAGCTGGACGGCACCCCGAACAAGGCGCGTTTGGGGGCCAACGCCATTTTGGGCGTGTCGCTGGCGGTTGCCAAGGCGGCGGCGGATTTCACCACGCAGCCGCTTTATCGTTACATCGGCGGCACCTCGGCCCGCGTTCTGCCCGTGCCGATGATGAATATCATCAATGGCGGCGAACACGCTGACAATCCTATCGATATTCAGGAATTCATGATCATGCCGGTGGCCGCCGCGAACATCCGCGAGGCGGTCCGGATGGGGGCGGAAATATTCCATACCCTGAAGAAAGAACTGCACGATGCCGGTCTGGCGACCGGGATCGGCGACGAGGGTGGGTTTGCCCCCAACATCAGTTCCGCCCGCGAGGCGCTTGATTTCATTTTGAAGTCCATCGAAAAGGCCGGCTATAAACCGGGCGAGGATATCTATCTGGCGCTCGATTGTGCGGCGACCGAATACTACCGCGACGGCGCCTACCACATGAAGGGCGAAGACAAGGTGCTGACCTCAGATGAAAACGTGTCTTACCTGACTGCGTTGGCTGCCGATTATCCGATCATCAGCATCGAAGACGGGATGTCCGAAGATGACTGGGACGGCTGGAAGACCCTGACCGAGGTGCTGGGCAAAAAGGTTCAACTGGTCGGTGACGACCTGTTCGTGACCAATCCGGAACGACTGGCCGAAGGAATCAGGACCGGCACAGCCAATTCGCTGCTCGTCAAGGTCAACCAGATCGGCACACTGACCGAAACCCTGAAAGCCGTCGAAATGGCGCATCGCGCCCGATATACCTGTGTCATGTCGCACCGATCTGGCGAAACCGAGGATGCCACCATTGCCGACCTCGCCGTCGCCACCAACTGCGGCCAGATCAAGACCGGGTCGTTGTCGCGGTCCGACCGGCTGGCGAAATACAACCAGTTGATCCGGATCGAGGAAATGCTGGGCGAAACGGCAGAATACGCGGGGCGGTCAATCCTGAAGTGACGGCTGACGACATTATCGCTGACCTGGGGCTGGCGCCGCATCCCGAAGGTGGTTGGTATCGCCAGACATGGGTGGCCGACGGGCCGGGGCGCCCCAGCGGCACCTGCATCTATTTCCTGCTGAAAGCCGGCGAGCGCAGCCATTGGCATCGCGTGGATGCGGTCGAGATATGGCACTTTTACGCCGGTGCGCCATTGGAACTGCGGATCGCTGCAACCGATGCCGGACCGGTTACGACACATCTGCTCGGTGTCGATGTCGACTTGAATAAAGGTCCGCAAGCCATTGTTCCAAAGAATTATTGGCAATCTGCAGGCACGATCGGCGATTGGACATTGGTCGGTTGCACGGTTTCGCCGGGGTTTCAATTCGACGGATTCTCACTGGCCGCGCCGGGGTTTGAAATTCCTGCCTAACTGCTTTGCCTGCCGCCTTTGGTCCGCTATGTTGGGTCAACAACAATAACCGGGCGGGCAAGATCATGCGCATTTCACGACGTCATTTCGGACAGGGCATTGCCTTTTTCGGCCTCGCGGCCTGCACCACCAGCCCGCGCTTGTCCATCGCCGAAACCGGCCCGACTACCCCACAGGGTCTCCACTCTGACCTGCTACCCTCGCCCAACCCGGGATGGAACGCCTGGGTCGCCTCTTTCCGTGGCCGTGCCCAAGGTCAGGGTCTGTCGGATGCGACTTTGTCGGCCGGATTCAGCAGTGCCGGTTATCTGCCGGGATGCGTCACCCGGGACCGCAACCAGACCGAATTCAACCGCACCCTTGAGGACTATCTTGCGATCGCAGCTTCTGATGAACGCATTGCGAAAGGCCGTGCCGCGTTTGCGCGCCATCAGGGGACGCTGACCGCGCTGGAGAGTACCTATGGCGTCGATGCCCATATCATTGCGGCGATCTGGGGCCTTGAGAGTTTCTACGGCGAACGGCGCGGCGACGTGCCGGTCATATCGGCGACGTCGACGCTGGCGTTTGACGGGCGACGCGGGGCGTTCTTTGAACAACAGTTGGTCGCGGCGCTGAAGATCCTGCAAAGCGGCGACACCACGCCGGCGCGGCTGACCGGCAGCTGGGCCGGGGCGATGGGGCACACACAGTTCATTCCCACGTCCTATCAGGCGTTTGCAGTGGATTTCACCGGCGACGGGCGGCGCGATATCTGGTCGGACGATCCGAGCGACGCGCTCGCCTCGACCGCCGCCTATCTGCAAAAGAACGGCTGGGTGCGCGGGCAACGGTGGGGAGCTGAGGCAAGCGACGGGGCGTTGCAGCCGCAACCGGGCGGGCCGCGGTTCAGCGTCGGGGCGAATTTCCGGGCGATCAAACGCTATAACAATTCGGATGCCTATGCGATCGGGGTCGGGCATCTGTCTGACCGGATCGCCGGGGCCGGGCCGCTGCGGGCACCCTTTCCCCCGGATGCCAACGGTTTGACCAAGGACAACCGGATCGCCCTGCAGCAGCGCCTGACGGCGGCGGGATTCGACACCGGTGGCACGGACGGGGTGATCGGCCCGAACAGCCGCGCCGCGATCAGCGCCTTTCAGGCCAGCCGCGGGATGGCGCGGACGGGCGAGCCGTCTTTGGAATTGCTGCGCAGTCTGGGGTAGGATAAAAAAGGGGGCGGCCGAAGCCACCCCCAAGTTTCGCCGTTCAGGCTCATTCTCTGTACCGCCCGGTTTCTGCCTGCGGCCTGAACGTCGCCAGAGGGAGCGCACCCCCTCAGGGTTCTATTTGGGACCAAACGATCGCCACAAATTCATTGCTAGATTGGCCCAATCAGTAAATTTTTGCCCTTTTAGCCAACGCCCAAATCCATTGGCTTTCAGTTTTTGAACAGCATCTTCTAGGCCTATTGCCCCTCGGACGATCTCAATTGCATCCGACTTCAATAACTCAGGGCAGTTGGCTACGCCGAAGTTGGTCAAAATTTCCTCAATGACGACTCCTTCTTGCCCTGTCCGATCAGTTCTAAGTCCATTGATTGATCCATTTGCACTTCCGTCAATCCGAACTCCGGCACCTGCCACATTCGTTACCTCAACGTTCGCCATGTCGTATTCAACATTTCGCCCAATCTCGATTCCATCGCCGGCGACATTGGTAACTTTGATGCTCTTCAGTCGGTGCATAACAGAACTCCTAGCTACACCCGCTCGTCCCCCCACAGGTGTTGCACTTCATGCAGGTGCCGTTCCTGACCAGCGTGTAGTTGCCGCATTCGCCGCAGGGGTCACCTTCGTAGCCCTGCATCTTGGCCTTGTCGCGGGGGTTCAGACTGCCGGCCACTGACATCGTTCCTGACGACATCGCCGTTGCGGCACCGCCGCCCGACATCACTGCCGGGACGATGGTCTGCAACACCGCAACCGGGTCGGCTGCAGATGAGAAAACCGCTCCACCGCCTTGAAATACCTGAAGATCGTGCGGCAGGCGTTTGCGCAGATAACCTGTCGAGCTGATCTGTTTCAGCACTTCCAATGACCGCGACGCCGCACTTTCGCTGACCGGGTTGAAGTTGCGCACGCCTTCTTCCTCGCCGCGCCCGATGTCGTCGAACGAGGCACCTTCGGGTTTCACATGCGCGAGGTCGGTGCGGTCCAGATAGCTGACCGCCAGTTCCCGGAAGATGTAGTCGAGGATCGACGTGGCGTTCTTGATGCTGTCGTTGCCCTGCACCATCCCGGCCGGTTCAAATTTGGTAAAGGTGAAGGCGTCGACGAATTCCTCGAGCGGGACGCCGTACTGCAGGCCGACCGACACCGCGATGGCAAAGTTGTTCATCATCGCACGGAAACCGGCACCTTCCTTGTGCATGTCGATGAAAATTTCGCCCAACTGGCCGTCTTCGTATTCGCCGGTGCGCAGATAGACCTTGTGGCCGCCGACATTGGCCTTTTGGGTGTAGCCCTTGCGGCGCTGCGGCATCTTTTCGCGGTTCGAACGGACGATTTCCTTGATGATCACCTTTTCGATGATCTTTTCGGCCAGAACCATCGCCTTTTCATGCGGGTTGCCGTTTTCCAGAACCTCGGCGGCGTCCTCGTCATCTTCGATCAGGGCCGATGCCAGTGGCTGCGACAGTTTCGATCCGTCGCGGTAGAGCGCGTTGGCCTTGATCCCCAGCGACCACGACAATTCGAAGGCCTTCTGGCAATCCTCGATGGTCGCGTCGTTGGGCATGTTGATGGTTTTGGAGATTGCGCCCGAGATGAACGATTGTGCCGCTGCCATCATGTAGATGTGGCTGTCAACCGACAGGAAACGCTTGCCTTTCTTGCCGCAGGGATTGGCGCAGTCGAAGATACTGATGTGGTCGTCGGACAGACCCGGCGCCCCTTCCAGCGTCATCGTCCCGCAGACGTGGTCGTTGGCGGCGTCGATGTCTTTCTTGGTGAACCCCAGGTGGCGCAGCAGATCGAACGTCGGATCGTTCAGCTTTTCTGCCGGGATCCCGAGGGTCTTGGTGCAGAACGCCTCGCCCAGAGTCCATTGGTTGAACACAAAGCGGATATCGAAGGCCGATTTCAGCGCGCCTTCGACCTTGTCGATTTCCGCCGGGCCAAAACCATGCCCGATCAGGCTGGTGTGGTTGATCGCGGGGGCCTGCCCCATGCTGCCGTGACCGACCGCATAGGCGATGATTTCTTCGATCTGGGCCGAGCCGTAGCCGAGAGTTTCCAATGCCGCCGGCACCGATTGGTTGATGATCTTGAAATAGCCACCACCGGCCAGTTTCTTGAACTTGACCAGCGCAAAGTCGGGTTCGATGCCGGTCGTGTCGCAGTCCATCACCAGACCGATGGTGCCCGTCGGCGCAATGACTGAGACCTGCGCGTTGCGATAACCGTGCTTTTTGCCCAGCGCCAGCGCCTCGTCCCACGCGGATTTGGCAAGGTCGACCAGACGCGGATCCGGGCAGTTGGCGTGGTCCAGCGGCACAGGTTTGATGTCGAGCGCGGCGTAGCCGTCAGATTTGCCATAGGCAGCGGTGCGGTGATTCTGGATCACCCGCAACATGTGGGCCTTGTTGCGGGCGTAACCGCTGAAGGCCCCCAGTTCGGCCGCGATTTCGGCGCTGGTGGCATAGGCGACGCCCGTCATGATCGCGGTCAGGACGGCGCCCATCGCGCGGCCCCGGTCGCTGTCATAGCCAAGGCCCATGTTCATCAGCAGCCCACCGATGTTGGCGTAGCCAAGGCCGAGCGTGCGGAAATCATAAGACAGTTGGGCGATTTCCTTGGACGGGAACTGCGCCATCATGACGCTGATTTCCAGCGTCAGAGTCCACAGGCGCGTGGCGTGCATGTAGTCCTCGACCTGAAACGCGCCGTCCTTGAAGAACGTCAGCAGGTTCATCGAGGCGAGGTTGCAGGCGGTGTCGTCAAGGAACATGTATTCAGAGCAAGGGTTTGACCCGCGGATTTCGCCGTCTTCGGGACAAGTGTGCCAGGCGTTGACGGTATCATGATACTGGATGCCCGGATCGGCACAGGCCCAGGCCGCATGGCCGACCTTTTCCCACAAGTCGCGGGCACGGATGGACTTGGCGATGCTGCCATCCTTGCGGTTGATCAGGTCCCACATGCCGTCGTTTTCGACTGCCTTGAGAAAGGCATCGGTGACCCGGATCGAGTTGTTCGAGTTCTGGCCGGAGACCGAGGCGTAGGCTTCGCTATCCCAGTCGGTGTCGTAGGTCGGAAATTCAATGCTGGTATGGCCCTGGCGTGCATAGTCCAGCACACGTTTGACGTAGGTTTCGGGGATGCAAACCTTTTTGGCCTCACGGATCGCGGCCTTGAGCCCGTCATTGACCGTGGGGTCATAGGCGTCAGCTTCGCGCCCGTCCCAAGACTTGATCGCGGCGAAAATGCCGTTCAGCTTTTGCTCGTGCATTTTCGAGCCGGCGACGATGCTGGCGACCTTCTGTTCCTCGATCACCTTCCAGTTGATGAAATCCTCGATATCGGGATGGTCGGCGTCGACGATGACCATCTTGGCGGCGCGTCGCGTGGTGCCGCCCGACTTGATCGCGCCGGCCGCCCGGTCGCCGATTTTCAGGAACCCCATCAGCCCCGACGATTTACCGCCGCCCGACAGTTTTTCGCCGGCGCCGCGCAGGTGGCTGAAATTGGTGCCGGTGCCGCTGCCATAC
>JBBKXP010000456.1:0-4665 GCA_037969545.1 Paracoccaceae bacterium
ATTCAGGGTCAGATAATTTCATTTTGGCACTCTTTTGGTATCCATTTTCCATAAATACTCAAAATTTACCCAAAAAGACAAGAATTTCTCGTTGATTTTGGTAGAATCGCGTCAAAGGAGGAACCATGCCAAAGGATACCACCTACGCCGCCCTCACCCCTGACGCCGCCGGACGTTATCTCTATACGTCAAAGGACGATGTCGTCTGGGGCACGCTGTTCGACCGCCAGATGGCGTTTCTGCCGGGTAAGGTCGCGCCGGAATACCTTGACGGCGTCGCGAAACTGAACCTGACCGGCGACAAGACCCCGCAAGTCATCGACATCGACGAGCGCCTGCACGCCCTGACCGGCGCGGGTGCGGAAGGCGTTCCCGCCCTGATCGCGCCAACCCGGTTTTTCACCCTGCTGTCGCAGCGCAAATTCCCCGTCGCCACGTTTCTGCGCCGGGCAGAGCATCTGGACTATATCGAGGAACCAGACCTGTTTCACGAGGTGTTCGGGCATTGCCCGATGCTGACCAACCCGGCCTATGCGGATTTCATCGAAGGTTTCGGCAAACGGGCGCTGTCGATGGACAAGGCCAACCGCTGGTTCATGTTCCGGCTGTTCTGGTTCACCGTGGAATTCGGGATGATCCGCAGCGCAGACGGATTGCGCGCCTACGGGGCCGGGATCGTGTCGTCGCCCGCCGAGGCGAAACATGCCACCGGCGGCACAGCACGGGTCCGCGATTTCGACCTGTTGGCGGTGTTCCGCACCCCCTATCGGATCGACATCGTCCAGCCGGTCTACTATGCAATCAACAGTTTCGACGAACTCGCCGCCTGCCTGACCGCCGATTTCGACGCCGTGATCGGGCAAGCCAGATCGCTGGGCGACCTGCCGCCCCTTTTCGACCCCGCGTAAGCCGTGCTAGGCCAGCGGCATGGCCAAAACCGAACATCTGGAAGAACAGCTTGCCCATCTGACGCGGGCAGTCGATGAATTATCCGACATGGTGGCCAAACAGGGGGCCGAACTGGCCGTCGCGACCCGCCGGATCGCCATGCTGATGCAGCGCGAAGCCCAGCGCGAGGTCGATACCGGCGGCACCGTGCCGCTGGGCGACGAACGCCCGCCGCACTACTGACCCTCGGTTTGCGCCGGCTGGATATCCTGCACCCCTTGCAGCAGTCGCAGTTGCAGAGTGTCGCCGTGCAGCACCGACAGATCGCCGGTGGTTTCCAGAACGACCGCCCGGACCTCTGCCAAATCAAGGACATTCGCCTCGCGCAACTTGGCGATCAGATCGTCCTCGGCGACCCGCGTCGCCCGCAGGGCCGGATACAGGATTTCGCCATCTCTCATCAGCAGGGCGGGACGGTTCTGGATGACGGCCGCGAAACCCGACGACGATTTGCGCAACCGGGCCACGATGTATTGCACCCCCAGCAATCCCGCGATGGCGATCAAGACCTGCCATAGATCGCTCCATACCGTCGCCTGACTTGCCCCCGCCAACAGCGACCCGGTGGCGATGGTCACGACAAAATCAAACGCCGTCATCTTGGAAAACGCGCGCAGCCCGATGATGCGCACAAGCAGCACGACCCAGCAGACGGCCATCGTGGACAGGATCAGGGCGCGGGCCACGGTATCAAATGGCGCAATGTCGACGAACATCACCGGCCACCCCTAGCGCGTTTGATGAAAAGCCGGGCCAGGGTGACGACGAACACCATGGAAATCAGCCCCAGACAGCGCTCGTAAATCCCGTCGACGTCGGTCGGCAGAAAGAAGAACACCGGCGCGGACAGCGTCCAGATCACGGCAAGACCGATCAGGATCCGTTTGTACCAGCGCCACGCCCGACCTGCGCCATGTGCCATGGCCAAGGGCAGCACCACCATCAGCAGGCCGATCGCGTAGACCAGGTAGATATGGATGACCCAGCCTTCGCTGTCGCTGTCGCCATATTCGTTGCGCGCACCGATCAAGAAAACGATCAGACCCAACAAGGCCAGTCCGACAATGCCAAAGCTCCAAGACCAGCCGCCCAAATGCACGTGCGCTGCCATCAGCGCGACCGCGATTATCGATGCGGCAAAGGCATAGATGCCGATGTCGACGATAAATTCGTACTGGCCTGCGCCCAGATCGCTGATCGTGTCAGCGATCCAGTCGTGGTTCGGTACCACAAAATCGGCGATCAGGATGGCAAAGACGAAGATGACGCAGCCCAGAATGGCGGCGTAACCTAGACCAAGAAGCAGCCGCGGTTGCTCTCGGATTGTTGGCACATCGGAGGGTTGGTTGGTTGGCAGATTTTGCGACATGTCAAAGAGGAACAGATGGCGCAGCCTTCCGGTTCCCAAAGATGTCCCGCCGCTAGACTTCCTGCACCTCGACCACGCCGCCAAGGCTGCGCAATGCGCCCTTGATCTGCGGATTGACCGGGAATTCCTCGGCCAGTTCAATATCGACTTCGCCCAGTTCGCCGCCGGTATCGACGGTAAATATGATCGGGCCGCGGCCACCGCGGACCTTGTCGCGTGCGGCATTCTGCAGGATCGTCATCACCGAGGTCAGGACATTTTCGCTTGCGATGAACACGCGCAGGCCGGTCGCTCCGGCGTCCGCCACGATGTCGTCGATCGGAGCGACGGACCGGCACAATAGCTTCAGTTGATCGGTCTCCATCGTCGCCTCGACGCCGATCACGATCTGCGATCCGACCTCGAGATAGGCGCGGGCGGTTTCTAGCAGGTCCGCGAACAGTGTCGCTTCGTACTGCCCTGTCGGATCGGACATCGACACGAATGCATAGCGACTTCCACGCGCCGATTTGCGTTCCTGGCGCCCGGCGACGGTGCCCGCCATCTTGCCGTGCCAGGCCCCGCGCGTAACCTTTTCGCTCACCTCGTCCAGCGTCAACACGCCCTTGCGTTTCAACGGGGCGAGGTAGTCGTCCAGCGGATGACCCGACAGATAGAACCCGATCGCCCTGAACTCTTCGGCCAGCCGTTCGGCGGGCAGCCAGTCGTCGGACCGGGCAAGGCGCGGTTCGGGCAGATCGTCGCCCGCGTCGCCGAACAGTGATACCTGACTTGAACTTTTCTGGTCATGGATGGCAGCGGAATAGGCCGTCAGGGCATCCAGACTGTCGAAAACCCGACGACGGTTCACGTCAAGCACATCAAACGCCCCGGCCCGCGCCAGCATCTCCAACGGTCGCTTGCCGATCCGTTTCAGATCAACGCGGCGGGCGATGTCGAACAGGGTGGCAAACTCCTGCTCGCCGCGTCCCTGGACGATCAGTTTCATCGCTTCGACGCCGACGTTCTTGAGGGCGCCCAGTGCATAGATCAGTTTGCCTTCAGCGACGTCGAATGTAGCTTGCGAACGATTCACGCAGGGCGGCACGGTCGCGATGCCCAGACCCTTTTTGACCTCTTGAAAATAGACACCCAGCTTGTCCGTCAGATGGATATCACAGTTCATCACCCCGGCCATGAATTCGACTGGATGATTGGCCTTGAGCCATGCCGTCTGATAACTGACCACCGCGTAGGCCGCCGCATGTGACTTGTTGAAGCCGTAATTGGCGAATTTTTCCAGCAGATCAAAGACATCGCGGGCTTTGTTCGCGTCGACCCCATTGGCCTTCGCCCCATCCTCGAACTTGGGCCGCTCCTTGGCCATTTCGGCGGCAATTTTCTTACCCATCGCGCGGCGCAGCAGGTCGGCACCGCCAAGCGAATAACCCGCCATCACCTGCGCAATTTCCATCACCTGTTCCTGATAGACGATGATGCCTTGGGTTTCCTCGAGGATATGGTCGATCAAAGGGTGAATCGATTCAAGGGGTTTCAGCCCGTTCTTGACCTCGCAATAGGTCGGGATGTTTTCCATCGGGCCGGGACGATAGAGTGCCACCAGCGCCACGATATCCTCGATGCAGGTCGGTTTCATTCGCTTCAGCGCGTCCATCATGCCGCTGGATTCCACCTGAAACACTGCGATGGTCTTGGCGCTGGCGTAGAGGTCAAAGGATTTTGTATCGTCCAGCGGGATCATCGAAATGTCGATCACCACGCCACGCTTTTTCAGCAGATCGAGCGCCCCCTGAATGACCGTCAGCGTCTTGAGCCCCAGAAAGTCGAACTTGACCAGCCCGGCCTGTTCTACCCATTTCATGTTGAACTGGGTCGCGGGCATGTCGGATCGCGGATCCTGATAGAGCGGCACCAGCTGGTCCAACGGCCGGTCGCCGATCACCACCCCGGCGGCATGGGTCGATGCATTGCGCAACAGCCCCTCGACCTGCCCGGCGTAGGTCAGCAGGCGGTTGACGACCTCCTCGGCCTTGGCCTCTTCGCGCAGACGCGGCTCGTCTGCCAGCGCCTTTTCGATGCTGACGGGCTTGACGCCTTCGACCGGGATCATCTTGGAAATCCGGTCGACCTGACCGTAGGGCATCTGCAACACCCGGCCGACATCGCGCACCGCCGCCTTGGACAGCAGCGCGCCGAAGGTGATGATCTGGCCGACCCGGTCGCGGCCGTATTTGCCCTGCACATAGCGGATCACCTCTTCCCGGCGGTCCATGCAGAAATCGATGTCGAAGTCGGGCATGCTGACGCGTTCGGGGTTCAGGAATCGCTCGAACAACAGGCCGTAACGC
>JBBKXP010000457.1:0-3578 GCA_037969545.1 Paracoccaceae bacterium
GAATGGACAGCAAAACCGGGCCCCGGCGCAACCGATGCCCGCCTCCCAACACCGTCCGCCGGCCGATGACCGGCCGCGATTTGGTGGCATCGGCAACCTGCTGGGGCGGATGTCAGGTCAGCACGCCGAACAGCCGCCGATGACGCGCCAGCAGCCGCAGGTGACCACGCTGCGCGAGGAGCCCGACATCGATACGGATCAGGAACGGATCGAGATACCGGCCTTTCTGCGCCGTCAGGCGAACTGAAGCCAACGCACTCTTGACCGGAAAAGGGCCGCCTTGCGCGGCCCTTTTCATATATAAAACAACAGCTTGCAAAAGTGACGCAAATCATTACCAACCCGTGGCGGCGATTGTTTCAGACCGTTGCAAAGAGTGAGTTGAGCGGGCGGCACAACTTCCTTACCTGACACCCAGCAAGGCTGAAGAAGGCCAAGAAACGACTTTGAGGCACATTCGTGCAAACCACTCTTCAATCCGCAGTCAGCTTTGAAGGCCTTGGCCTTCATTTTGGCATGCCTGTGAAAGTCACGGTTCGGCCCGCCCCGGCGGGGCACGGCATCGTGTTCCGGCGCAGCGACATCGGCGGACCGACCGCGCTGGTCCCGGCGCTGTGGCGTCATGTCGAACAGACGCCGCTGAACACCCGGATCGTCAATGCGCATGGTGTGGCGGTCGCCACGATCGAGCACCTGATGGCGGCGTTGTCAGGCACTGGAATCCACAACGCCTTGATCGACATCGACGGCCCCGAAGTGCCAATTCTTGACGGCAGTGCCGCCGCATTTGTGCGCGGACTGGTCAACGCTGGAGTGACTCGGCTTGACGCCCCGATGCGCGCGATCGAAATCCGTGACGTGATCGAGGTGCGCCAAGGCATGGCGATGGCCCGTCTGTCGCCAGCCACCAGCTTGCAGATCGACTTTGCCATCGACTTTACCGATGCGGCCATCGGGCGGCAGTCGAAGGTTCTCAACATGGCCAACGGCACCTTCGTGCGCGAATTGTGCGATAGCCGGACGTTCTGCCGTCAGGCCGACGTCAATGCGATGCGTGCGCAAGGTTTGGCCCTAGGTGGCACCCTGGACAACGCCGTCGTGGTTGATGGCGACGCGGTGCTGACCCCCGGCGGGCTGCGCCACGCCGACGAGGCCGTGCGCCACAAGATGCTGGACGCATTGGGCGACCTGTTCACGGCCGGGGCGCCGATTCTGGGGCGCTACACCGGCGTGCGGGCCGGACATACGATGACCAATCGGCTGCTGCGGGCCCTGTTTGATCAGCCGAACGCCTGGGCCTGGGTCGATTGCGACGATGCCATCGCCGCCCGGTTGCCCGGTGTGGGTGTCCGGCGCGCCGATCTTTATGCCGTCGCCTGACGGGAATCCCGTCAGAGTGGAGCACCGACAGGGAAAAGGCATTTTGCCGCCGATTTATCTATGCTAGACGGATGCTCAAGCGGGGGCCGGCGTGCCCCCCAAAACGGGGCAAGCAGGGTCGGGGGCATGGTGATGTCGGGCAGCGACACAAAATCAGTCAGGGCACGGGTAATTGTGGCCGCCGGTTTTGCGCTGGTCCTGTCTGCCTGCAGCGGCAGCAATGCCGTCGACAATGCCAATCTGGAAAACTACACCGCAGAGGAAATATTTAACCGCGGCGAATACGAACTTGAACGCGGCAAAGCCGACGAGGCCGCCACCTACTTTGGCGAGATCGAGCGGCTTTATCCCTATTCGGAATGGGCCAAGCGGGCGTTGATCATGCAGGCGTTTTCACTGCACAAAGACCGCAACTACCCTGAAAGCCGCGCCGCTGCCCAAAGGTTCATCGACTTTTATCCTGCCGATCAGGACGCCGCCTATGCCCAGTATCTGCTGGCTTTGTCGTATTACGACCAGATCGACGAAGTCGGTCGCGATCAGGGGCTGACTTTTCAGGCCCTGCAAGCCTTGCGGGCTGTGATCGAGCAATATCCCGACAGCGAATATGCGCGGTCATCCGTGCTGAAGTTCGACCTCGCCTTTGACCATCTTGCCGCCAAGGAGATGGAGATTGGGCGCTATTACCTCAAGCGGCACAACTACGCCGCAGCGATCAACCGTTTCCGGGTCGTGGTCGAGCAATTCCAGACCACCAGCCAGACCCCCGAGGCGTTGCATCGGCTGGTCGAGGCCTATCTGTCGCTGGGTCTGACCGACGAGGCGCAAACGGCGGGCGCGATTCTGGGCCACAATTTTCAGTCGACGCCGTGGTATCAGGACAGTTACGCCCTGCTGACCGGGCAGGGGCTCGAGGCGCGATCAGTCGGCAACAACTGGCTGTCCTCGATCTATCGGCAGGTCGTGCGCGGCGAATGGCTATGACGGGCGGTGGGTTTCACCCACCCTACGGACGGCGCGTAGGGTGGCTGAAACCCACGCGCTTCTAGGACCCCCCATGCTGCGCGGGCTCGACATACGCGACATGCTGATCATCGACCGGCTGGAATTGGTATTTCAGCCGGGCCTGAACGTCCTGACCGGTGAAACCGGAGCAGGCAAATCGATCCTGCTGGATGCCCTTGGATTTGTCCTTGGCTGGCGCGGCCGCGCCGAACTGGTGCGGGCCAGTGCCGATCAAGGCGAGGTCATCGCGTGGTTCGATCTTGCCGCCGATCATCCAGCACAGGCGGTGCTGGCCGAGGCCGGATTGGCCCCCGCTGCCGAACTGATCCTGCGCCGCATCAATACCGCAGATGGGCGCAAGACCGCATGGGTCAACGACCGCCGGGTCAGCGGCGAGGTGCTGCGCGATCTGTCCGACACGCTTGTCGAACTGCATGGCCAGCACGACGATCGCGGCTTGCTCAATCCACGCGGGCACCGCCAACTGCTGGACGTCTATGCCGCAAACGCGGCACTGGTCGACGCGACCCGTAGCACTTGGCGGGCGCGCGGGGCCGCCGAAAAGTCGTTGACTGCTGGCGAGACGCGGCTGGCCAAGGTGCGTGCCGAAGAAGACTATCTGCGCCATGCGGTTGCCGAACTCGACAAACTTGCTCCGGAACCCGGCGAAGAGGCGACGCTTGACGCGGCCCGTCGCCTGATGCAATCGGCCGAAAAGATCCGCACCGATATCGACCGCGCCGCCCAGATTCTGGGCCAGGAAGGTGTCGAAGGGGCAATGTCTGATGCAACACGCTGGTTGGACGGCGTCGCCGCCAAAGCCGAGGGACGGCTCGAGGCACCACTGGCGGCCCTCGAGCGGGCGCAGATCGAACTGGCCGAGGCACAGACCGGTGTCCAGGCCTGCCTTGAGGAGCTGACGTTCGACCCTTCCGCACTTGAAGACGCCGAGGAGCGGCTGTTCGCAATCCGCGCACTCGCTCGAAAACACAGTGTCTTGCCCGACGATCTGGGTGACTTTGCCGACGAATTGCGAGCCCGGCTTGCCGTTCTGGATGGTGGCGTGGCGGACTTGAAATCGCTGCACGACGCGGTGAACGCCGCCGAGGTGGCATTCGACGCTGCCGCCGCCGCCCTTGGCAATGCCCGCCGAAAGGCGGCAAAGGCGCTGGACCGGGCGATGGCCGCCGAAT
>JBBKXP010000458.1:0-6332 GCA_037969545.1 Paracoccaceae bacterium
ATGATGAACTGATCCCAGTTGCAGGAGCCGACGGCGTGGCTTGGGCGAAGAAATTGGCGCAGCGCGAGGGAATTCTAACCGGTATTTCGGGCGGCGCTACCTTTGCCATCGCGATGAAGGTTGCTGAGCGGGCGGAGCCGGGCTCGGTGATCTTGGCGATGCTGCCCGACACCGGGGAACGCTATCTGACGACGCCGCTTTTCGCCGACATTCCCGAAGACATGGACGCGGAAGAGTTGGCGCTGTCGCAATCGACGCCCGGAAATCAGATGGGCTGAGGCCGTCCTAGTGAAGGAGCCGGACATGACTACTCAGGAAACCAACTTCACCGAAGAGACGCTTGATCCCACCGACTGGGCTGCCACGCGGGCCTTGGCGCACCGGATGGTCGATGACGCCATAAACCATCTGGACGCGGTTCGCGAACGGCCGTTGTGGCAAGAGATGCCTGCCTCGGTGCAGGCCGGTTTTACCGAACCGCTGCCACAGGGACCGCAGCGTCTTGAAGACGTTTATTCTGACATTGCCGCCAGTCTGATGCCGCATCCAATGGGCAACATCCATCCACGGTTCTGGATGTGGTATATGGGGGCCGGAAATTTCACCGGCGCTTTGGGCGATTTTCTGGCGGCCATCGACGGGTCGAACCTCGGCGGCGGGAACATGGCGGCCAGCCAGATCGACCGGCAGGTGACGGACTGGATCAGGGACATGATGGGCTTTCCCGAAACGGCCAGCGGCACTTTGGTCACAGGCGGATCCATGGCCAACATCATCGGGCTGATGGCGGCGCGCAATGCCATGGCCGGGGTCGATCTGCGGCAATACGGGGTGGACGCCATGGCGCAGCCCTTGCGTTTCTATGCCTCGGATCAGGTGCACAGCTGTCATTTGAAGGCGATGAACCTGCTGGGTTTGGGCAAAGTTTCCTTGTGCAAGGTGCCTTCGGATGACCAGTTCCGCATGGGCATTGATGCACTCAAAGAACAAATTAGGCTAGATCTTGGTCAGGGTATCAAGCCAGCCTGTGTGATTGCAACGGCAGGGACCACCAACACCGGGTCTATCGACGATCTGTCTGCCATCGCCGATCTTTGTGGCGCAGAGGGGCTCTGGCTGCACGTTGACGGCTGCATCGGTGCCTTGATCACTATTGCACCTGACAATCGCCATCTGGTCGCAGGGATCGACCGTGCAGACTCGTTGGCCCTTGACCTGCACAAAGGGCTTCAGGCTCCGTTCGACGTGGGATGTGCTTTGGTTCGCGACCGCAGGCAGCACAGGTTGACCTTTGCCGAAGATGCCGAATATCTGCAAAAGATGTCACGCGGCATTGCGGCTGCAGAATTCCTGCATGACTATAATCTGGACACCTCACGCGGGTTCCGAGCGCTGAAGATCTGGATGATGCTCAAGGAACACGGAGTTGAAAAGTTCGGGCGGGTCATCGATCAGGGCATCGCGCAGGCGCACTATCTGACAGAACAGATCACGCTTGAACCAATGATGGAACTGATGGCACCGACTGTGACCGACGTCGTCTGTTTTCGTTACAATCCGGGCGGGCTGGATGAAGGCGCCCTGCGCGATCTGAACATCGAGATCATGCTGCGCCTCCAGGAAACCGGGACCGCAGCAGTTTCCGATACCACCATCCATGGCCGCCACTGTCTGCGTGCAGCCATTTGCAATCACCGCACACGGCGCACTGATCTTGACTTGCTGTTGCAAGAAACCCTGCGGATTGGCGGCGATCTGGTGGTACCATTGAAGGCACAGGCGGGGCATGGGTGACCGAGACCGTTTAGGGACGCGCCGGTCATACATGTGATCTGAGGTCATCATCGCGTCAGGAGGATCAACATGACCTACTTTGATTTGGGCACCCGGTCACGCAAGGTCACGACCGCGCAGCCCGAGGCGCAGCTTTGGTTCGACCGCGGGCTGAACTGGCTTTACGGCTTCAACCATGAAGAGGCGATTGCCAGCTTCGAGACGGCGCTGATGGCGGACCCGGATTGCGTAATGGCGCATTGGGGCATCGCGCATTGCATCGGGCCGAACTACAACAAGCAGTGGGAGTTTTTCAATCCCGAAGAAAAGGTTGCGGCGCTGGACCGCGCGCACCTGGCGTTGAAACAGGCGGCAGCCGTTGCCGACCGCGCGACTCCGGCAGAGCATGCAATGCTGATGGCCCTTGCCGCCCGGTTTCCGACCGATCCCGCGATCGAAGTTTATGGTCCGTGGAACGACGCCTTTTCGGATGAAATGCGCAAGGTCCATGCTGCCTTCCCTACAGATCTGGACGTGACTGCGCTCTTTGCCGAAGCGCTGATTAACCGCACGCCATGGAAGCTGTGGGACCTGCAGGCGCGCGGCCCGGCCGATGGGGCCTCAACGGTGGAAGCCGAGGCCGCGCTGGAGCGGGCATTTGCCAACGATCCCGCGGCATGGGACCATCCCGGCCTTTTGCATATGTACATCCACCTGATGGAAATGTCGCCCACACCCGAAAAGGCGCTGCCCCACGGTGACCGGCTGGTGGATCTTGTTCCGGATTCTGGCCATCTGGTGCACATGGCCACGCATATCGACGTGCTGTGCGGCGATTACCAGAATGTCATCTGGCGCAACCTGCGCGCCGCGGAGGTTGACCGAAAGTATTTCAACCATGCGGGGGGTGAGAATTTCTACACGATCTATCGCATCCACAACCTGCATTTCGTGATCTACGGCGCAATGTTTCTGGCCCGCCCAACCACCGCCTTGGCAGCTGCCGCCGCTCTGCGCGAAACCCTGCCCGAGCCGGTAGTTCGCTTCATGCCAGAATTCTTCGAGGCGTTCATCGGCATGAAGTTTCATGTGCTGGTCCGCTTTGGTCGCTGGCAGGAGATTCTGGACGAGCCGCTTCCGACTGATCCCGCGCTCTACCTCAACACCACGGCATTGCTGCACTATGCCAGAGCGGTTGCCTTGGCAAATCTTGGCTGTCTTGACGAAGCCCGCGCCGAAGGTGACGCTTTTGCAACCGCGCAGCTTGCCGTGCCAGAAGATTGGATGATGTTCAACAACCCCTGCTCAGCCGTCTTGTTGGTGGCCGAACAGATGATGTTGGGCGAACTGGCCTACAAGTCGGGGCAAACCGAAGCGGGCCTTGAACACCTGCGCGCGGCGGTCAGGTTGGACGACGGGATGTTGTATGACGAACCTTGGGGCTGGATGCAGCCATCCCGCCACGCCCTTGGTGCCTTGCTTATGGATGCCGGCCAGTATGCCGAGGCCGAGGCAGTGTATCGGGCCGATCTGGGTCTGGACCAGACCCTGCCGCGCCCCTGCCAGCATCCACGCAACGTGTGGAGTCTGCACGGGCTGGACGAATGCCTGCGCAGACGGGATGAAACCGTCGAACGGCGGCATATCGGGCTTCAGCTTGATCAGGCCGTGGCAAGGGCCGAGGTGCCGATCCGGTCGTCCTGCTACTGCAGGACCAAAAAAGCTGCCGCGTGACGTCGATCCGCGCGACGATCAATAGGGTAGAGCCTGTGGCACGGCCCACCGCGAAAGTCGCCGGTGCAGGCAATCCTCGACCCTGCGAGGAGCAATTGCCTGCCAACCCCGCCATTTGCAGCGCACTGCCTGACTTTGAACGCGTGAATACTGGCAAGTCCCACATCACCCGCTCAGGCAGGTGCTGTCGCCGAAAGCAGCGTCATCGTCACCGGCACCCGCAGGCCAACATCCGTCTCAAAACGTCTGAAGCCCGCAGCAATGTCGGCCACGATTGCAGAAGCTTGCGCCGCAGTGGCCCCTTTGGCTTCCATGATGCGGGCCGCAGGTCCCAGCGAGCCGACGCTGGATGCCGCTTCGGCCGCAGTGCCACGCGTTTCGAGGATCACTTGCATCGGATCGGCGCGCACGTCGACCCAGCCCGCTGACGTTAGAAGAGCCACGGTTCGGTCTGCGTTCGCGAATGCCAAGGGCCCCGGTGCATCCGGGTCAGACGCGATTGGTCCCAGGTGCCCGATCGCGGCTCCCGTCGGTACGCCAAACCATGGATTTTCGTCTCCTCGTCGCCAGACAACGGCCGAAAGTTGGGCACCGGGCCGTGCTGCGTGAAGCAGGTTTGCAAAGGCCGCTTCAGGATTGGCAAAGAACATCACCCCCATCCGCGATACAATCCTGTCAAATGACGCGGGCATGAAGGCATGTGTCTGTGCGTCGGCAAGCACATATTCGACATGGGCGCTCCGTTCAGAAACTGCGGTAGCCCGTGCTGTGTCGAGCAGCTTCTCAGAAATGTCCACGGCGGTCACGTGACCATTTACGCCGGCCAACACAGCCGCTCTGCGCGCAACCGATCCACTGCCGCAGCCAACATCGAGCACCTGCATCCCCGGCCCAATCGCGGCGCGTTCGAGAAGGGGCGTATTCATCGGCGCGTGCAGAGTTTCGAGGTCTGTCTCGAAGGTTACCCACTTGTCACCAAAGTCAGAGTTCCAGAACTGCCGCTGCGCTGCGTTGGGTTCACCAGTCAAAGCAGACCTCCGTCAAAGAAACTTCCAGGCAATCCGGGAGGTTCGCCCTGGCGCTGACACGTAGTCTACCACAGATCCGTTGGTGTTGCGTTGCCATATGTTGCGGAGCGAGCCGGGAGCTGCCTTCGGGACAAGGTCCGATGGAGGCCTGAACGATGGAGGCTGGGTATTCCGGGGGGTAGTGTCCGAAAACGTGATGCGCGACCGCAAACACCCTGAACGGGGCTATCGCACCTAACGTCGCGTTCATTCGGGTTCAGAGCGGTTTATTCGCCCCAATATCCGGTTGCGTCCATGGCGACACTCGGGCACGCGGAGCTGACCAGTCGATAGTCCCATGGCGATGCAGGCAGCGTCATACAACTGTCGGGAACCGGTCTGCCGATGAGCGCACATTGCCTTTGCCAGATGGCCGACATTCATGGTTACCTTGGTCAACCTCCAAACAAATCGCCGGAAATGACTTCTTTAAACATCACCGAAATGACCACCTCGGACGATATCAGAATCGTCGAGGATATGCTGCGCAGATATGTGCAATGGCTGTTCGTGAGCTTTCCCGATCAGACAGCCGACCTGACGTCGTATTTCAGCCCCGACCGGATGCAACAGGCGCTGGACGAGGTGTCGACAAAGTTTGTTTCGCCAGTAGGCTTGGCTCTGATCGCCCGCAGCGAAGGGCAGCCGGTCGGATGTGTGCTGGCTTACCCCCTTGAACCGGGCATTGTCGAAATGAAGCGGCTGTTCGTCCTCCCGTCAGCGAGGGGCAAGGGGGTTGGCGGTGCGCTCATTGAGATGCTCGGGTCCAAAATGGGAGCACGTGGCTACAGAACGGTTCGGCTGGATACTGCAGTATTTCTCACAGACGCCATTTCGCTTTATCGTAGCATCGGTTTTGTCGAGATCGCGCCTTACACGACCATACCCTCGGGTGCGGTCCCGACCGCGTTGTTCATGGAATGGCATCTCTGACAACTTTTGCAGCAGAAACTGTCCTGCTTGTACGAAGCCTTCAAGAATGTTCCGAGGGAGACGCAACGCGCACTGTGTCATAGTCTGGCGCAAAGGGGTCGGGCGTGATGTCTAAGGCGCGCATCAGCCCGCAGAACTTCGCGCCCTCTTGCTTCCACAGTGCTTCCACGAGTTTTGTAAACGCAAACGCCGCCCCGAAGGGCAGCGCGTAAGCTTCTGACAACGCGTAATATTTTGGTTGCGGGAGTAGGATTTGAACCTACGACCTTCAGGTTATGAGCCTGACGAGCTACCGGGCTGCTCCATCCCGCGCCAAGGGCGCTGTCTCGGGTCCGTATAGAAACGAGACGCATCGAAAGAGAGATACGGAACTACGGCATCAGCCGCAGTTTGATACGTTTTACTAGGTTTGGCAGTGACTTACTCTCCCACGTCTTAAGACGCAGTACCATCAGCGCAACGGCACTTAACGGCCGAGTTCGGAAAGGGATCGGGTGTTTTGCTCGTGCTATGACCACCAAACCAAGAAAAACGTATCAACATCAGAACGTTCCAAGCCAAGCACGACTTTATCATGGTCGTGTATGCTTTCGATCACCAGTCTTGTTATTACTGGATCAAATCAAGCCTATCGGACAATTAGTACCGGTCAACTGAACGTGTCACCACGCTTACATCTCCGGCCTATCGACGTGGTGGTCTACCACGGTCCTCAGGGATACCTTGTTTTGAGGGGGGCTTCCCGCTTAGATGCCTTCAGCGGTTATCCTGTCCGATCATAGCTACCCTGCACTGCCGTTGGCACGACAACAGGTCCACCAGTGG